>NZ_AOMB01000037.1 GCF_000336675.1 Halococcus hamelinensis 100A6
CCCCGATCTCTGCGGGTTATATTGGAAGTAATTACGGGGCCACGATACCGTTCCTCATCGGGGCGGTCATCGTCGTGGTCGGTAGTGTGGGCCTCTTCTGGAAACGTGAGGTCATGAATATCGGTCTTTCAGCGTCGACCCCGAACTCTGCCGACTGACACCCTAGTTCCCTTTGAACCGTGCAGGCGGGGAGTTTTCGGATGACCCAGAAGACCTGCTGTCGGCACCGGTAGTTACTATTCCAGCCTCGATCCCGTTGACCACGAGTACAACGGATTCGTTTCGGAGTGGCTGCCCGCTCGTTGTGAGTCGGCCTGCAACGCTGACAACCAGGGCACTCACGTTCGAGCCGTTGACCGAGACCTGTGAGGGGCTGAGGGAGAGCGATGTCGGTGTCGATCGAACGGTGACCGGCAGTGACGTATTGACTTGATCAAGGGGGTCCTGAAGCGAAGCGAGACGCCAACAGTCTGGCCGGTGTCCACAGTCTTCGGGAGGCTACGGAAACCCAACGGAGGTTATCTGTACAGTACGAGAGTAGGTCGAGTCCGACGTCGGCACCAGCTACAGAGACCTAATCGAAAAGCTCGTTCTGCTCGCTATATTCGCCTTCCGAGAGGCTCTCATCCTGGGCATTGTACTGCGGACCGAAAGCATCCCTTTCATCCTCCCAGTCGACGTAGTAGACGGTCAGCGTGCCGGCAACGATATCTCCCAGATCGTCAAGTTCGGATTCAACCACATTGGCCTGCTCGATCGAGTCGAGATCTGGATGAATCTCCCGTTCGAGCCAATCTTCAGGGAGTTCCGGTGCACGGTAATCGACCACCCCGGCTTCGTCGTCCCACATGAACTCGAAGTCAGCGAACAGATCGAGCTCGCGGGCGATCGCATATTCCTGTTCGCTAAGTCCGGTATCGAGGGCCCACTGGTTGAACGCATCTTCCCACGCTCCCTGTTCGAGGTACTCGAAGAGGTCCCGATGGCGGTAGCGATCCGCCTCGTATGTGTCTCCATCTTCAACTGACGGTGCTGGCGGTGTGGGTGGTTCGATATCACGAGACATGCATTGCAAACGTGGGCCGAGGATATAACAGTTCACACGGTCGTTCGTGCCTCCACCTCGTGACCTCCTCGCCAGTATATGGACTATGTTATCGAATATCCGTCATCTCTGCCAACGCTGCTGTGTTGTGAAACGCAGGTTCGTATCCAGTACGACCGCTGAAAGCTGCCATCAACCAGGTGTTTCTCAACAAGGCCAAAAATCCGGTTCCCGTTTCTGATAATGGGTAACCCGGAGTGGGGTTTCAGGGGAGTAATACAGGAGTCCCAAAGTGAGTTCAGACCAGCGCCCGTCCGTCGAATGCCGCTCTGAGGGCCTCACTCGGGTTGAGTCTCGTCAGTTCAGTTTCGACGTCGACCCCGGCGATCGCAGGGTCAACGTCCTCACGGTGTTGCTGTGCACGGACGTGATAGATGTACGAGATCAGCAGTAGTTCGATCGTTTCATCGATATCCGCCTCGGTGTCGAAGTAGTGGGTCACCCAACTCGACTCGGGGTAGATGTGGTGCTTCGATGTTTTGTTCTCTGCAAGGAGAACGTCACGGAGTCGTTTGGGAAAGGGAATATCCGCCTGTTGCTTCCCGTGAACATGACCGATCTCCCGCCCGCTCACGGTGAACTCCTCGCCGCCATACCGATGTGACCCGACGGAAACACCGGGCCACTCGCTGACTTCCACTGTGATGGATTTCATGATGTTCATATCCGTTGGTTCGACGGTTCGTTGCCGCGACCGGTGGTTTCGTGGGTTTTTCTGAATTCTACGGTTTTAGTAGGGGTGCGAGGAGCATGAAGCTGTCTGCGAGTACGTCGATACGCCCATCACGATGAACTGGGCCGATGAAGCTATTTCCTGCTCTCGCGTAATGCGGGCTATGGGTATCAGTCACACGAACGATTCAACCGGGCGGCTCGCTGTTCAAACATTCCTCACACTCGACGGTGTGATGCAAGCACCAGGAGGACCCGAGGAGGACCGGGACGGCGGCTTCGATCAGGGTGGGTGGACGGTCAACTACTGGGACGAGCAGATGGGAGAGGTCATGGACGAGCAGATGAACGAGGGTGACGCACTGTTGCTCGGTCGAAGGACGTACGACATCTTCGCCGCACACTGGCCCAACATCGATCCAGAGGACGACCCGACAGCAGCGAAATTGAACGACGTACCGAAGTACGTCGCTTCTCGAGATCTCTCGGACGTAGAATGGGAGAACTCGACGCTCCTCGAAGGAGACGTTGCCGAGGCGGTCCTCGGTCTCAAAGGGAAGTACGAAGGACAGACGATTTCGGTATCGGGAAGCCAGAACTTGATCCAGACGCTGTTGAAACACGATCTCGTCGATGAGTTCTGGCTTTGGGTCTTTCCCGTGGTTGTGGGAGGGGGCAAGCGGTTGTTCGGCGAGGGAACGGTGCCCGCAGCCTTCGAACTGAGTGGTGCTGAAACGTCGAGTACGGGGGTTCAAATGCTTCGATACGAGCGAGCTGGAGAGATCGACCACGGCTCGTTTGCACTGGATGATACAGCTGCGTGAGCAACGCCTTCACGTCTGTACTTCAATTTCGAAGAATTCCACTAGCGATAGGTCAGTGGCGACTAGTGTTGCTGATCCACCAATCTAATTCGAGAGTGTCGTACCCGGAAGCAGCAACGCCAGATAGCCACCCACACTTTGATTGTTTACTCTTCTGAGGGGATCTCGTTTCCACAGACCCGACATTGGTTCGGTTGCCAGGATACCGTCCGCACAACGGACTGAGTCTCTCCGCAACTTGGGCAGTACTGCTCAAGTGCTGTTCCTCTATCGTAAACCATCGAAAGCAGGTCGACACTCAAGAGTTGTAGGAGTTTACTCTAGGGGCCTAGACGGGAGTGACACGCATTCGGTAACATATGCACCGATAAGATATCTCAAATGTATGGTCGCTGAACCGTGCCAGAGGTGGTCGTGAGAGAGGGGATCACCAAGGGAGATATCCGGCAACGCTGATGTGCTCCACGCTCTCGGTGGCAACGGGAGTAGAAGTGGTATGATTGGTGACGCAACACACCGAGGAAAGTATAACACCGCAAAGTCTCACGGGAAAACCGCTCTCTGACGCTACTTTCTGAGCGAGAGCACGATTCTATGAGACGAACAGAGAATCCGAAAAGGGAGAGGTGGTCATTCTTTGGGCCGCTCATCGGAGTTGAGATCGAAGGAGACGTTCTGGTCTTTGTTCAGGTTGACGCTCTTGCCCTTCTGGCCCTGAGCGACGACGTCGTATTGACCCTGTGGCAGAGTGACGCTGATCTGGCCGGCACTGTCAGTGTAGCCGCTGAAGACCTGGTCTTTGGTCTTCTTGTTAACAACCGTAACGGGGACGTTGTCCAGAGCGTCACCCTCAGAGGAGACATCAACTCCGAGTGAGCGTTCACCCGAATGACCACCGGGATTCTCCTTGGCAAGGACTGTGAGATCGGTTGCAATTGGAGTGCTGATCGCTGTAAGTGCCAGAATCGTCGTAACGAGGATGGTTACTCGGATTTGCCGACTCATTCTGACGCAATGACAAGTCATGTCTGAAAGAAAATAAGCTTTGCTTCATTGAGAGTTAGAGTCAAAGAAGAAAACTGTATGGAAGTTCGTCATCGGCGATGGCTGTAGTCACGAATTCTACTAGCAAATGCCCCAATCAGTCGGATACTATAGTCCCCTCCTATAGCTACGAAACGAGATGTGCTTGTTGGAGTAGTAATATTAACATTTCGACGAGGCTCTACCGGTCGGAATTGTCAACGACAACGGATTCCGACCTGTCGTGGTGTATACCAAGTTGTGACTGCTGAGCCACTCGTGATATCTGGCGTCGGATATCGTCTCCGGGGCGCTCGGGAACAGGTGAGCGCCCGTGGTGGTCCACGATTCGGCGGAGAGTACCGGACACCTCGGCTGTGGTCCATTATTCAGCCAGTTCGCGATAGGTGTGTAGGATACCTGAGTTTGAGTTGGATAGTAGAGAATTCCGACCTTCCAGAGGGAGTGCTCGGTCGTCCACTGGCCGGGAACGTGGTTTGTAGCGAACGTCGTGCCATCGAATTCCTCGGGGGTGGTGGTACTGGGATAGGAGAGCGTATCGAGGTCGACGAACGCCAACGGAGCGGTCACGGCCGCGCTGACGACCAACACGACACCAAGAGCCACCCGAAGGGAGCGACGACTCGGTGTCGGTATCCGTCCCCGAGAGTGGGCATGGAGGCCGCCTGCCGCGGTCAGTGAGGCGAGGACGAACAGGGGGAGATGAACGAACGTCTGGGCTCGCATCACCGTGCCGAAGAACTCGGGGGTCAACGACGCGGTGAGGGCGAAGAATACCTCGGCGATCGGGGCGACGAGGAGTGCGACGACGACGGCACCATCCCGAGGATCGGTCGCGGCCAGCGGGAGCCCGTAGCTCGCTAGTGCTGCCGGGACGAGAAAGACGAGTACGAGCACTAGGATAGGGAGCGGTGTCGTCACCGTTCCCGGAAATATCGGGAGGAAGACGTTCGCAACCAAGACGGTATATCCAAACCCAATGGCCCCGATGAGAATCGTTCGTTGAAGGCGCTGGCTGGTCGAGCGAAGCCAGAGAATCCCGATCACGAGGACGATGAGCCAGGCGACGAACAATCCCGGATAGGCCGCCACTCGGCCCACGTAGGGGACTGTGAGCCCGAATCGGGCAGCAACGTCGTAATAGAGCGCGAAGTAGCCCCAGAACCCACCGACGAGGGCGACACCGACCGTCACGATGCGGGTGGTGGGGACACGGAGGATCTGTGTTGTGAGGACCCCGAGGATCGTGAGCGCTGCAATGAGCGTACTGAAGGTGTGGACGAGGGGAAACGTAACGGTGAGTACGATGGTCGTCGCGATCCAGGCTGCCCGGCGCGTTCGAACGGCTCTGTGGACGGCGATCGCGAGCAGTGGGACGAGCAGGATGCCGATCGCTTCCTCGTCGGCGACACCGGTTCGTCTGAGATAGAGCCCCTCGATGGCGAGTCCCAGGCCGGCGAGAACGGCCGCATAGCGAACCTGCCGATCGGGAAGTTCCAAGCCTGCTCCGAGACGCCGAACGATGGCGACGGCTGTCAGACAGGACCCGGCTCCGAGAACGGCAACGAGCAGTTGGGCTGTCTTTACCGGCTTCATGTCCGCGACGGCACTGAGCATCGCCAATCCGTTGGCAAAGGCGAAGTTGTCGGCACGGAACTGATCCAGGGGGATGGAATCAGTCGCAAGTGTATCCCGCGCGAGGGCCGCATAGCCGAACCCGTCGGTCGTCGCCGGGTACGGACTCCAGTGAAGCGTTAGCGTTCGCATTCCGAGCGCCACCGCGAAAACGGCGAGAACGACGACCAAGTACTGACGATTACGACTCATTCTAGCGGAAAGGTTGCGCCCTCTGGGAATCGCCGAAGATGAAACGGTAGTGGTTCGTGTGAGCCGTCGATCGTCGGTCGATACTTGCAAAACGGTCCACAGTTACTCTATTCCTCTGTTTCGGATACCATACAGCCACTCCGCTTAACTGTGGTGTGTTGGCTCTTCGAGGGGCACTCGTATTCTTGAACTCCTTTTCTCACGGAATTCATCGGGCTCGACTGCGTGAGGTATCGATACTAGTTGTTTGATTACGAGTCAATAATATGGAAGTAAAACTTATAGGTGTGAACCGATACAAGTTACTCAGAAACTGAGTAACTATGGTCGCAGAATCAAACGCCGAAGGGGAGACCGGGGGAGAGACGGACGAGGAGCGGGAACAGGAGGCAGTTGATGGACATCTGGATGGGGTTGCTGATGGCTGTGGGTGTGCGGAAGTCTGGGAGCACCTCTCCGAGCATCGTGACGGGTGAGCGAGCGCAGATCGGCTCGTCGAATCAGTAGGATTGGCGATCCTGCTGGCAATTCAGGACGCGCTGATAGAATCCAACGTCGATGGTCTTCCCGCGCTGACCCTCCCTCCAGAACTCCGAGAGGTGGCAAAAATTAGGAACTGGTCACGGTCCGCCCGACCTCTCATCGCGTATCACCGTTATTCTGTTACTGGTACCACGAGCGTTTGTCCAGCAATTATATTTCGATATATATCGAACAACCTAAAATCGGATGCCAGAATAGTACAACTGCGGTATAAGGACTGACACCGAGTGTTTTCGGGATAGATAATGTATCGAGACCGGTAGTATTATCTCCTCTCCGAACAAGTTGATTTTGAACGGGGAACGGTCGTTGATGGAACTAGATACGGGGAATAACACAGGGGGCGAATGAACCTACCGTTAGACCTTCTGCTTGGAATCGTTGCACTCGGGATACTTCTCTGGGGTTTCGAGCGCTACCGGTCCCGCTTTAGCAAGAGCGAACTCCTCATCGCGATAGCGGCCGCGATAGGGCTCTTCGCGATCGCGTTCGTTCCGACGGTGTACGACTGGGTGGGGAACGTCCTGAACATCCGCAGACGGTACGTGACCATCTCACTGCTCGCAAACATCGGGCTCATCGGCTGTGTGCTATACTTGGTGTCCCTGATCAGGAACACCCGCACGAGGGTCAACGACCTCACGCGAAGCCTGTCGGTCGATCAGGCGGATGCGGCCATCGCGGACGGCGGGGAGGACATCCTCAGCATCGTGATCCCGGCATACAACGAAGAGGAGACGATCAGGGACGTCGTGAGTTCGCTACCCGAGAAAGTGCGGGGCCATCTGGTACAGCCGATCGTCGTCTCGGACGGGTCGGCGGACGACACGGCGATCCGCGCGCGAGAGGACGGCGTCGTCGTCGTCGAGCACCCGCTGAACCAGGGCCAGGGTGGAGCGTTGCAGACGGGCTTCGAGATCGCGATGAAGCAGGGTGCGTCCATCGTCGTCACCATGGATGGCGATGGACAACACCCGGTTGGAGAGCTGGAGGCGTTGGTGAGCCCGATCGTCGACGACGAGGCGGACTACGTCATGGGGTCGCGGCACAAGGGAACGGATCGCTCCGGAAATCACCTCCTTCGGCGCGCGGGTATCAGAGCCTTCACGACCATGATAAACGTGCTCACGAAGTCCTCTATCACGGACTGTACGAACGGCTTCCGTGCGATTCGCGGGTCGGAACTCGATGAACTGCTTCTCACTGAGGAACGATTCAGTGCGCCGGAGTTGATCATCGAGGCTCGGAAGAACGGGCTCCGATTGGAGGAGATCCCGATCACCATCGAGGAGCGACAGGCCGGCGAGACGAAGAAGCCACGCCTCGGCTACGCGATCGGATTGACGCGTACGATACTAACGACGTGGGTGCGATAGCTGCACTATGATAATCTCGACCAACATGATTACCGTACAATAATTGAGTTCAGCACCATCTATCATAGGTTAGACAATTGAAGCCAAAAACAATAAGTGAATTGCAAAGAACCTTTCAAATCCACAGCTTAATAACAAAGTAATTCGGAGACATCACAATGGCTGAAATACTGGTCACAGGTGGTTTAGGCTCTATCGGAGCACCCCTGACTGAAGAATTAGAAACACGGGGTCATGACGTCTGGGTCGCAGACCTACCTTGGTCGGAACGAAAGCAATACCACCGATGTGATCTCAGCGAGTACCGCCAGATCGCATCGGTCTTCGAATCGCATGATTTTGATTACGTTTACCATCTCGCAGCCGAGTTCGGTCGCAAGAACGGCGAGGATTTCTACGATACCATGTGGAAATCGAACGCAATAGGCACAAAAAACATGCTCCGGCTACAGCAAGAGCACGACTTCCGGATGATATTCTCCTCCAGCAGCGAGGTCTACGGCGATTACGGGGGCGAGATGAGTGAGGAAGTCCCTCGACAAACCCCGATCCGTCAGCTCAACGACTACGCGATCTCGAAGTGGGTGAGCGAACAGCAAATCTTGAATTCGGCGGAGCGACACGGGACCGAGACGGTTCGGGTCCGGTTTTTCAATACGTACGGCCCAGGTGAGAAATACAGTGAGTACCGGAGTGTAGTGGCGAAGTTCTGCTACCGCGCACTCCACGACCAACCGTATCACGTCTACGACAATCACCACCGATCGTTCACCTACATCGACGACACGATTCACACGCTGGCGAACATCGTTGAGACGTTCAACCCCGGTGAAGTGTACAACATCGCCGGCGAGAACTACCGCAACATCCAGGAGCTCTCCGACATCGTGCTCGACTATCTCGACAAAGACGACGACCTCGTCGAGTATCGAGGCGTCGAAGAACACAACACGCTGAACAAGAAGGCGAGTATCGAGAAAGCCAAACGGGATCTCGGTCATGAACACCAGATTTCGCTCGAAGAAGGGGTTCCACGAACGATCGAGTGGATGAAGACGGTATACGACGTTGAGTGACACGGGGACGGTGGCCGACGACCAGCTCGCAGCGATCGACGAGGTCGTCGTCGTTGGAACCGGCTTCGTGGGTCTTCCACTCGCGTTGATGCTTGCCGAACACGGCAAGCAAGTGGTCGGGGTAGATATCGATGAGAACCTCGTCGATGCGATCAACGACCAAACGCTCCATCTCGACGAGGAGCAACTACAGACATTGGTCGAAAGCGACCGGGTGAACGAACATCTCGAAGCGAGTACCACTCCGCGGACTGGTGACGCATTCGTCGTGTCGGTCCCGACACCCCTTGATGAGCAGACGAAAACACCTGACCTCACCTATGTCGTCAGTGCGGTCGAGTCCATACTCCCCTATCTCGAAGCGGGCGATCTCATCAACATCGAATCGACGATTCCGCCGCTCACCTGCGAGCGGACGGTCATACCGCTCATCGAGGAAGCCGGATTCGATGTCGGCGAGGAGATCCAGCTCGCACACTCCCCCGAACGTATCCTCCCTGGAAACGTCTTCGAGGAGATAGTCCACAACGACCGGATCATTGGCGGTGTCACCGAGGCCAGTCGACGCCGTGCTGCGAAGATCTACGAACCGTTCCTCGACGCAGAGACCTACTATACGGATCTGCTCTCGGCAGAGCTGTGTAAGCTCATGGAGAACACCTTCCGCGACGTCAATATCGCACTGGCGAACGAGTTCGCGCTCGTCGGCGAGCAGTTCGACGTGAACATGAACGAGGTCATCGAGCTCGCCAATCATCATCCGAGGGTCGATATCCTCACTCCGGGTATCGGTGTTGGTGGACACTGCCTTCCAGTCGACCCGTGGTTTCTCAACGACGCCAATCCGGAGCAAACAACGCTCATTACCAACGCCCGACGCATCAACGAACGGATGCCTCGGGTAGCCGCTCGCAAAGTGCGTCGTGCCGTCGCCGATCTGACCGATCCGCATATTCTCGCGCTCGGTCTAACCTACAAACCGGATACCAATGATATGCGCAACAGCGCGGCAGTAGCAGTTGCTGACGACCTCGACGCCGACGGGTACAGCGTAACCCGCCACGATCGGTATGTCGATGGAGATAGCTACTCCACCCTCTCGGAATTGATCGAACGAGAGGAACCCGACGTTGTCCTCCAGCTTGTTCCACATACAGAGACGGTCGCCGAACTCAACAGAATGTATTCAGATTTACGGGAAGATGATGTCCAAATACTCCAGTTCACTGGAGAGGATCCGCTCGATCCAACACAGCATGACTGAAGAACCGACAGAGAACAGCGTTCGCGTTCTCATTATCTCACAACTGTTCCCACCGGAATCGATGGGTGGGGCGCATCGCTGGCAGAAGCTCGCACAAAACCTTCCAGAAGAAGTCGAACCACATGTATTGGCACCGCCACCCATCGTCCCATTGGGAACATTTGAGCGCAGCTCTCATCTGTGGGAATCCGGGGAGATCGACGGGGTGCCTATTACTCGATTGTGGACCTACCAGCCGACTAATGATGACTGGACCGGCATTGGACGCATTCTGAATTTCACCATCTTCGCTCTGTTTGCCTCGTTGTACGTCTTCACTCATTGGTGGCGATACGACTGTATTGTCTCCTTCATCGGGCCTCATTCCACGCTCCTCCCTGGCTTCGTCGGACGGGCGTTCGGTCGGTCATGGATTGTCGATATCGACGATATGTGGATCGATAATGCAGCTGACCTTGGATTCGTTTCACGTGATTCGCTTACACATCAAGCGGTCGAGAAACTCGAATCCTATGCGTTCGTACTTGCTGACGGGATCACTGTCATCACACAGACGATGGCCGAACAGTACGCTGCAAAGCACGAGATGCAAGCGGCGGACTTCGTAGTGATACCGAATGGCATCGATGTCGAACGGTTTGCACCATCGGATGGTAGCACCACCAGCGATCGCTCGATAGTGTATACGGGTAAGCTCGGACAGGCACAAGCATTCGAACCATTCTTCCGTGGGTTTGCACAGCTCGACACGACCTACAGTCTCCGTATTGTCGGCTTCGGAGATCGTCGTGAAGAGCTCGAAGAACTCACGAGAGAACTAGCAATCAACGATCGAGTAAGCTTTGAAGGACCTGTCGACCGTGAGGAAATTCCAGCGATACTGCAATCGGCTGCACTGGCATGGGTGCCGCTGAAGACCACCCACAGTCTTGACTACGCGCGTCCGACGAAGTTACTGGAGACAATGGCCGCAGGCACTCCCTACATCGCAAGTCAGGTTGCTGAGATCGAGACCGTGACCGCCGACTCGGGAGCAGGGAGAGCAGTCGAGAATGAGCCACAGAAAGTCGCCAACGCAATGGATGAACTGATTGCCAATGATGATGACCGTGTTAGAGCAGGCCGTCGAGGTACTGTATTCGTTGCCGAAAATCACCAGTGGAGTGTACTCGGCAAGCGCGCTGGGGACATGATCTTTGCAGGAATCAACACGACTAGTACGGCACTACTCGACTAAACAAACTATCCGACTACATATCATTTGTCTTATATTTTATGGCTCAAGTGTTGAGCTATATACCTCTATGTGCCTATCCGCGATATGATCAACCGAGAACGCGTCCTTAGCACGTTCTCTAGCACTTCGTCCGTATTCACGACATTTTTTGGGTTCATTCAGAAGGTCACACATCGCTTCTCCCAGGGATTCCGAGTCCGCTGGAGGAACAACTAAGCCGTGTTCTTTGTGGACGAA
The DNA here is from genome assembly GCF_000336675.1 of Halococcus hamelinensis 100A6. NCBI lineage: Archaea > Methanobacteriati > Methanobacteriota > Halobacteria > Halobacteriales > Halococcaceae > Halococcus > Halococcus hamelinensis. Next base: position 11,206 of record NZ_AOMB01000037.1, read on the forward strand.
CTGCTCTGGAACGACCCCAACGTTGGTCGTCACTATCGGTTTTTCCATTGCCATTGCTTCCATAAGCGTCATGGGGCCGGTCTCGGCCACGGATGGCATAGCAAAAGCATCGAATTCAGATAGCAGTTGAGGAATATCAGACCGTCGGCCAAGAAAATGGACGGTATCTTCTAATTTCAACTCAGATCGTAGTTTCAAGAGCGATCGATAGTATTCTCGCTGAGTATCCAATATCGAACCTGCAATCGGGACACAGATCGGACCATAGCTATCGACTACATGACGAACCGCTCGCAGCAGATACTCATACCCCTTCGTTCGATTAACGTTCCCGATGGAACCAACGATCGGGGTTGAGGCGTCGATATCCACCATTTCGTGGAGCGGATTTTTATCAACAAACGTCTTCAAGGGATCGTATTGGTCTGTATCAACTATTGGATATACTGTTTCTGATCCTTCCCAATCTTCAACAAAGAAGTGTTGATTAACGACATTTGAAGACACGACGATGGTGTCCGACATGGCTTTTGCAGCGGTCGCGACGGCCCGATTGATCGGCCACGGGGCGTTGACGTCGTTCAAGTGCCACAGAACCTTTGCGTCACTCAGATAGGCAGCAACGGCCGATTGGAAGTTGAACGACATATTCACGTGAACGAGGTCGGGGTCGAGGTCACGGATGCAACCGAGAATTCGAGCAACGGATACGGGAAACGTGCCGACGTAGTTCAGATTCGCAAATACGCGCGCAGGAGGATGAACGCAGGAGAAGTGCGGACGGTATACCGAAAACCCTTCCTCCGCCAATCGCTCCGCAAAGACATCCTCACCGGGTGGAAACAGGAACGATGTTTCGATCCCCCGTTCGCGGAGCAGTCGAGCAACTGAGAGCGAACGTATCTGTGGCCCTCCGGTTCGACTATCCGTGAGACAAACGAGTACGTCCATTGAACGAATAACGTAGAGCAGCAAAGAATTATTTTCGGAAGGTGACTACGAAGGCTACTGTGACGAAACACGAATGCGTGGCCGGTAACCGTCGAGAAACGGTAGTGAATTTTAGTCTATGAGGCACACGAGAAGTACTAGAGGAACGCTTTATACACTCCATTCTGAAGTCATGCATACAACAAAATGAGCCTACCTGTCGTTGGATTCGTCATTTTAGTAGACGTTCTTGACGACCAGAACGCCGCATATCCAGCTGTACAGAATTTCATTGAGCTGTATATAAACGAAACCGAAGAAATATTGATTTTTGGACCGTCAGACGCAGATATCGATCGTGAGGGTGTCAAAGTAATACCTCTCCCACGCGATGCTCCCAAGAATACTGTCTTTAGAATATTGAGTTATGTTTGGTATCAGTGTCGGCTCGCCATCAAACTATTTCAAGCGCGTAATCACTGTGATTCAATATTCTTCCACATTGGTGGAACAGCGATGCTACTTCCTGTTATAGCGTGTCGATTAGGGGGATCGGCCGTGAATCTATTCGTCCTTGGTTCGGTTCGTATATCGTATCAACAGAACCACAAGCGAGGGATCGTTTCTAGAATGATTACCCGGCAGCTTGTTGCACTTGAGTGGGTCACAAGTCGACTTGCCGATCGTATTCTCGTGCTCTCAGAGGGGATGGTTTCTCCAGGTGACGGGCAACTTTCGACTGCAAAACGTGTTGCATCCAATCTCAACTACATAGATTGCGACCGTTTCGAGCGAGGGCCACCGGTCAGCGAGCGACCGTACGATATCGTATATATCGGACGATTTGAACAGGAAAAGGGCATCGTCAAGCTTGCAAACGCGTTAACACGTCTTGCTGAACGACGTCCTGATGTACGTGTCAAACTTATCGGCGATGGATCGCTCTACGATGAGGTAACAGGCATTCTCCAAGATGGGGATGCCACCGAACAGGTGGATCTGACAGGATGGGTCGACCACGAGGCGATCCCAACCCACCTCGCCGAAAGTCAGCTACTTGTGCTCCCGTCTGAATCGGAGGGCGTTCCTAAGACGATACTCGAAGCACTGGCGTGTGGGACGATACCCGTGGCGACGCCAGTCGGTGGTGTGCCTGATGTCGTTTCTGATGAAACCGGAGTGCTTCTCACCGATAACAATCCAGAGACGATTGCTCGTGTGCTTGACCGAACACTCAACCGCGACGACCTCGATGAAATGGCCAGTCGCGGCCGAGCATACATCCGTTCGATACACTCCTTCGAAGCGACTGCCGAGCGTTTTCGGGCGTTCCTTGCGTCGGACGTCGACACCGACACCCCAACCTGAGAGGAAATAACAGAGCATATGTTACCCGTCTCGAATAATGAGACATCTACTGGAACCATTTAACAAGCACAGACTGTTGTGTCAGAAAATGATACGCGCTATAGAATGAGTGAAAGCGTCGTCGATCGTGTGCTTGCAGTACTTGGTTCGACCCTTGGCACGCAGGCGATCACGATTGTTTTCACGCCACTACTGGTTCGATTGCTCGGTGTTGGGGCGTACGGCGAGTATGCGTTTATCCTCTCAGTTTTGTCAGTCTCTGTAGTCGTAGTTTCGGCCGGAACGTTCGATAGCGCTCGGAAGTTCATCGCTGAACAACGTGAAACGGAAAATTGGCGCGAGCACGTCTTTGGTTTCTATGCCCGTGTAGTGATCGTACTCGGTGCTATTGTGGGAATTCTTTTTATTGTTGCTACACAACTTGGAGTGGTCGCGTTGGTACTCAACCCAGCGTACGAGCCATATTTCTACGTTCTCGCATTACTCGTCCCACTACAAGCGGGGTTCAAACTCTCGCGAAGCGTGCTCATGGGTCTCGACCTCGAATCGAGTTCCGAGCCACTGTACGTTCTGCAGCAACTGCTGTTTGCACTACTCGCGCTCACATTGGTGTGGCTTGGATGGAGCGTTGTTGGCGCACTCATTGGTCGTTTACTCGCCTATCTCTGTGTAGTTGTATTCATGTTGGTCTTCATCTGGCGCAAGATCGATATGTCAGAAGTAGTGAAGATAGCACCTGCATCATTTCCGCGACGGAACCTATTGTCGTACAACGTGTTGACAGTGGTGTTCAAGCTGCTCGTCACATCCCTTTACAACGTAGATATTATACTTCTCGGATTGCTCGTCGGTAGTACGGCAACTGGCTCATACCGTGCAGCACTCGTTATTGCTCAGTTCCTTTGGCTCATCCCAACTGCAGTGCAGGTAGGATTGCTCCACTCAACATCGCGACTATGGTCCGATGGCGAAAACGCTCGTATCTCGATACTGTCATCACGTGCAGCCCGATTTACGCTCCTCTTTACGCTATTGCTTGTTCTCGGTGTGGCGGCACTGGCTGAGCCGCTTGTCTCGCTATATTTCGGGGAAGGATTTTCACGAACGCCAGAAACAGTTCTATACCTACTCCCCGGCGTACTCGGACTCGCGGTGGCACGTCCAATCTTTGCGACGAGTCAAGGACATGGAAACCTTCGGCCCGTTCTACTAGCTACAGGTAGTGCTGCAATACTCAACGTCGTTCTCAACCTCGTACTTATTCCCCGCTACGGAGTAACCGGGGCTGCGATTGCTACAAGTGCTGGCTACGGTTCGATGGTTGTATTCCATATTCGGGCTGCTCAAACACTTGGATTTAATCCAGCCGCTGATCTGCGACTTTCTCGAACTATGGCTACAGCCGCGCTCACAGCGATTCCAATATTCGGTCTCTCGTGGTTATTGGAGGGTATTATCCAACTAATTGCGGTTCCACCCATTGGGTTTGTTGTCTACACGATACTAGCATTCCGCACTCACGCCATCGAGCTATCCGAAGTGCGTCCCTTGGTCAGATCAGAAACAATCAGGACACTTGGCCAGGTCCTACCCCAACAAATCGTGTCCCTCTTTCAACGGTCTCTTGAAGTAGCTCTCGGCTCCCGAATATGAGCAAGCAAGACCAATAGCGGTAACGGTGAAGCAAGTAGAATTTGTTCAAAACTATTTTATCCAACCCTTTCCATTCCCCTGAAGTCAAATCTTTAAAATTGCGATTGCTCCTATCCATATAAGAGAGAATCATATTCGGATTTTCGCTTCTGTTCTCTTGTTGAAAAACCCAGGAGATGTTTCTAGCAGATTTATTACCCTGGTATAAGTATCACGCACATGGATCCTACGCTTTGTGTCCTTGGCATTGACGCTGCGGATTATGCCCTTGTGAAAGAATGGGGGTGTAGCAACCTACAGCTTAGCAACCATAGCCAACTCAGCACATTCTCTGATGGAATCGATTTGCCAGCAACATTAGAAGTGTGGCCGACTATCGCCACAGGGGTCCCGCCGGATGAGCACGGAATACATCTTCATGCAGAGAACCGGTCTAGATGGGGCAAATCAGCTGCAATACAAGCAAACAGATTGCTTCCAGACACAGTACAGAATAGTCTCCGGAAATTGTATCAACGGGTACAAAATCCTCAACCTCCACAAACACAACACTCACACGCTTTTCATACCGGCAGTATCAAAAACTGGCCGGGCTTGACACCGTGTTTTGAATGGGAGACAGAAGGAAATTGGTTTCGATCGATAAACAGTGGGAACATGAATGGACAAGAGTTTATTCGACAGGCGCTTGGTAATGCCGGTTCAGGGATTGGATGGCTAGCTGGACAGGACACTGCTGGTGTATCAGTTGCAGGTGTCCATATTCATATTCTGGACCACGTTGGACACCTCTATGCAGATAGACCAAATAAACTACGTAGTGTTTACGACGCGATCGATAGGCTAGTAGGCTGGCTCAAAAAGAAAGTCGACAAATTGCTCATCGTCTCGGATCATGGTATGCAAACTACAGAAACAGATGATAGGAAACCGGGTGTACATTCGTGGCGTGCAATGATATCTTCTACTGAGTCTGGAGACTTGCCAAAGAGCGTATTTGATGTTCGAGAGTGGATTGAACAGCATACTGTCACTACTGAATCTCATAGTGAACCCCAAACAGATGTAGCAGCACCTCGAGAACACTTAGAGGATCTTGGATATTTATGAACTAGCCAAAATACTTTTACAAGTCTTCGATACTCAAATCGATATTGCTGCTGGCTATATGTAAATATAAATTTTACATATATTTGAATCAGTCGTCTTCTGATGTGAACTTGAGGATTTTAGTACCCGACTTTGTCTGAGATCGTATGCTATCTAGGAGTATAGAGATCGAGTCGGGGTGGGGAAGCATGTTTAACGACCCACCAAACCGGCATACTCATTTGTCGGGTCCAGATAGATTGCTCGGAACCAAGCGGCTAAAACAACTTTTAGACGTGTGTGATGGCACGGAATTCCCTTTTCGTTCGATGTTGTCGGTCACTTACTGCTTGAGAAGTGTAATAATCACGGCGCACCCCATGAATACTGGTTTCAAGAGAATGATCCGAGAACAGATACCGCTACAGGGCCCCAATTGAACGCGATGGTCTTGAGGGGCTTCACGGATCTTTAGTTGGTAGACAATCGCGTCATCGACGAACACAGTACCCCGTATGAGTATGCGTACTAACTGTCTCAATATAGCGGCTCGGACGAGGCGAGAGTGTGAGATAACACTGCAACTGGATAGAGACTGGGACTCACTGAATCGGTATCGAGACGTCCGGGTTTGTGTGGAATAGGGTTGTACAACCATGGAGATCCCAATATGACCGGCCAGTGGACGGGATGAATTTAGGTGTCTAACACCCGGAGACATCGATAATAGAGTTGCACATTAGTTCTTGAACGACGGGTGGGTGTGAGATACTCGTCTTCTAATCAGACAGTAGATGGGTAATATTCAAGTCTGGACCGGGTTTACCTTGATTAGTGTCTGAGCCATCCCGTAGGAGGTCCTTCTCTGTTAGTTTGTTCGCTCTTCTGTCGGTAGTGATCACGGTTGTGTCGTTCACTCCTGCTCCCTCTGGGTACGAGATATCCATCCATGGCGCGTATAGCCCATTCCTCAAATTTGCATTTCTCGCTGTACTCCTTGGTGGTATTGGGCTCATTATTGACGGGACACGATCGAAAGCCATTTCATGGGCTGTCGGGCTCATGCTTATCCTTGTGGCATATGCTGTATTATACTCACTCCCACTCGTTCGCGGGTATGAAATCTATGGGACACCCCTAACCGATTCACTCTACCATCTGGGTGTTGTCTCAGATATTATCTCCAATGGTCATATCCCAAACGAACTATATCCGGCAACTCACATACTATTCAGTGAACTCTCCATACTCACCGGGCTCTCCGCCAACACGTTCCAGATGCCAGTCTCATACTTGTTCTCGGTACTCCTAATAACCGGATGCTTCGTGGCTGGCCGGGGGTTATTTGGAGTTCAAGCTGGCCGATATGTCCTCGCAGCAGCTATCCCACTCGTATATGCTGACCTCCAAATAACGATCCTCCCTTGGTTCTACGCCATCTGTTTTATTCCGCTCTTCTTATTGACGCTACACAAGGCAGTCGGGGTTGGCTCTCAAATCGTGGCATTGGTCTTCGCAGTTGCTATCACGATGTACCATCCCTTGACGAGCCTATTCATGACCGTCGTGGTAGCTGTATACACACTTTGGACATGGTTATCTCGCTCTCGAAGAAATCAGAGTATTGGGCTACCTCTCGCGATCGGTGTTATAGCTGCGATATGGGCGATCGGGTCTGATAGGGTTCAGGGCATGATCGCCGGAGTTGCAACTGGTGCAGCTACCGGGGGTGGGGTTGCCACGTATGCTTCGGAGGCTGCCAATAGCGGACGAAATATCTACGATCTCGTCGTGAATTTTCTCATCATTCGTTGGGGGACCGCGGTGCTCTACATGGGCTTCGGTGGCCTGATCGTATTGTGGATAACTTACCGCTCAATTCGAGGTCGGCAACGCGCTGAGATTCAGATGGTGTCAGCACAGTATGTTGCCGGTGGTCTGTTCGGCGTGTCCTTGGCAGCCGGACAAGTTCTCGCGCGGAACCCCGTTCGGATCTCACAGTTTTGCTTGCTGTTCTCTATATTCTTGATCGGGTATGGGCTCTGGGCAGCCTCGCAGAACTCACAGCGCAGAACAGCGCGTATTGCGAGCGCGATCCTGATTATGGTCGTACTGTCTACTGCGCTCTTGGGTGCGGGGACTGCTTACGAAGACAACCGACAAGTAACCCATACCACTATCGACGGTTCAAGTTGGTTTCTTGAACACCGCGACGCCGACATCCAGACTAGGTCGTTCCGGATGAGCCGTGGTGTGCAATTCTATATTCAAGGCAACAATCTCGCCAGAGCAAGTAGCGTCGCGTTTTCGCGCTTCTTGGAGAGCCGACAACTACCCAAGCATCTTGGGTACACTGGAAATGGCACCGCCGAAGAAGTGTTCGGATCGAGACAATATATCATCACGAAGACACCCGACGTGGTGTGGACTGAAAGCCAATATGGCGATGGAAACATAGAACGCGGGTACACTCAGACAGACCTAACCAAGATTGAAAACGATCCCACTGTTAGTAAGGCGTACACAAACGGTCCGTATGATATCTGGTTCCTTCAATAGTCCTTATAACTACGGAATGCGCCGGGAAGACCTCAGGTCACGGATATCGAGATGAGTGGATGCTCAAGAATCGGATGTCCTTATACGACTAAGAGAAAGTCAAGGATATGTTACTGCTTTGTGACGAGACACAACATAGCGATAGCTCATAGAGTGAGAGAACCTAGCTGGGAATGTTTGCTTTTGGGGCCAATTTTTTTGTTGTGGTGGAGATATACGGCTTAATAAACCACAACAAAGCATGAGGAAGGACGCTGCTCAAATCCGAGAAAACGATGATATGCAAGCTCGCAATGGAGGTAAGCTCTACATACAAAACCATCAACGGAGAACTAACCGTCACGGACGTTTCGAGGAACAGCTCGACGCGTTCACAATAACTACGAGTAGGTTTTTGAGGCCGGGGAAAAACGATGAACTATGGTTTCAGTCACGCTTATTGGGCTCGACGGTGCGACTTGGGACGTACTCCGGCCGCTGCTTGAAGAGGGGGATCTTCCCAATCTCTCCCAGCTGATGGAAGATGGGTTCTCGGGGACGCTTTACAGTACGGTTCCGTCGCGAACCAGCCCCGCCATCCCTTCGCTCTACACTGGCTGTGACCCTTCGGAGCTCGATTCCTTGGGTTCACCAAGCCAAATGGCGAGACGATCTCGGCTGATGACATAGACGCCCCCCGGATTTGGACGATGCTTGGTCAGCATGATATCCGTTCTTCGGTTGTCAACGTCCGGACGACTTACCCTCCGGACCGGACGAACGGTGTGGTCGTCGCAGGCGACCCTGCACCCGGCGAAGATAGCGACTATGTTCATCCCCCTAGCCTTCACAAGCGGATTGAGGGTTTCCGTGCCGAGGAGTTGGACCACCGCCGACACAAGGAGTTAGTTCCTGCTACCGACAACCCCAAAGAGGTCACAGATATTTCAATCGAGATCTTGAATCGCCGTTTTGAGTCCTTCATGGAGATACTCTCGACCGAAGAGTCCGGTTTCAACATGTTTTGGATCGGTGGGACAGACTTCCTCCAGCACCGACTCTGGGGACATCCGGAACAACTCAGACGCTTCTACAAAGCGGCAGACAAATCTATCGGGCGGGTATTGGAAACCACCGAGGGCGACACGTTCGTACTAAGCGACCACGGATTTTCAGCGCCTTCTGAGTGGTCCTTCCACCTAAACCAGTGGTTGTACGATGAGGGGTATCTGGAACTCTATGGCGGACGAATTGGAGGGGAAGTGATTCGAACCGGCCAAACACTAGCCCGGCGACACGTTCCAACAAAGTACCTCCATCGAGTTCTGAGCCTCCTAAACGACGAGTCCGAGGAGAATCCAGACCCTCCTTGGTTTGACCGTTCGTATTTGAACACTCCTGGCGTGAAACCCGACTCTATCGCACGGGTCGGGTCTCCATCCACCATCCACATCAACGCCTCTGGAGAAAAACGCCGACGGGTAGCCAATGAGATCATTTCCAACCTCAAATCAGTTCAAACACCGTCTGGCACTCCAGCAGTCAAGAACGCATGGCTCGCTGAGGACCTCTACAATGGAGGCCGATACAGTGAGGATCTCCCAGACATTTTCCTCCAGGCGGGAGAATCAGTCGGCGTTGACCCTCAAATCACTTCGTCCACGTTCTCCAAGAAGAACGCTCAACGGACAGGGCACATCCATTCCCGAGAAGGCGTGTGGATGGGGAATGGCCCAAACATCGACGCACAATCAGAGCCGTTCAACGCGTCGATAATTGATGTAGCTCCAACGATCCTGCACATGATCGGGGTCCCCGTAGGTGAACATATGCATGGCACGGTCCAACAAGAGATGCTTGCTGACGAGTCTTCCGTACAGACTGAAGACTACCAGCAGAGTACGAGAAAATCTGTCATGACCGAAGAAGACCAAGAAGCCAGAAGAGAGTGGCTTTCTGACATGGGTTATCTGTAGATGAGTTTGATTTACTTCTCTAGTTGGTCAAGTGATTCGTTTGCTAAGTACACGGTTCTATTCAGACATCACATAATCCGGAAACGAAAATGAAGTAGAAAACACGCAAACCACATACGATATACAATGAACTTATATAAGAAAGTTAGATTAATCGGTTATCAGCGGTCGTGAGAGGGTTTCTTCATTCGTCAGCTATGGACCACAGTCGAGCGTTCGCCACTTTTCTGCTTTTGACCTCGCCACTATCTTCAAGATGTCGGAGTTTCTTGTAGGCCGTATCGTAAATACAGTCCACCTGATCCGCGATCTCCTGAGTACCGCCCGCGCCACCAAGACTTTCGATCGCCTCAAGAAAATCGGCTGTAGAGTACTCCGCAGTATAACGGCCAGTATCTTGATCACGCTCAGGCATCGATAGGGTTTGAGGTAGCACTGTAAGTAGATATAACGGTTTGGTGAGTGAGAGCCATCCATTACAATCACTTGGAAAGGCTTTTGCCTATACAGGTGGTTGTAATGGATGTGAAGGCGGTGCTCTTGGGGTGTTACGATGCGAGAACGCCCGGATGCGCCAACATCCGAGCATAGGCCTTCACGGTGGATCGAAAGCCCATGCGAACTAACGAATCCGGCAGTCTTGAAACTGCCGACTGTTCAGGCGCACAGCCAAGCGAACGATGTGACCACTGTGGTCAGCCCACCGAGGAGGGCGATGGTCGAACCGAGTCGCTCCTTGCGGATGATGTGTTCTGCTCCCCAAAATGTGCGATGCGGGGTGCGCAAAAATGAGCACTTTCTGTGTCAGATGCGGGGTAGATATGTGGGAGTACAGTGACGAAGCGAAAGCGGATAGGTGGTGTATCGAGTGCGCTCCTGAGTGCTATACCGGCGGCATTCATATCGCCGCGTTAAGGGCAGTCGAATGAGTATCGATTCCGCTCCGGCGGCCGAGCAGTCCATTAGCGGGTGGAGTGTCGGCATCAACACGACCGCGTTCTGCCAGCGATGTACGAGCGATCTCGGTGAAGGAGATCCTGTCACTGTCTATGCCTATCGACCTGCCGAAGCACAGCGCGTCTCGGTCACACGGCTCTACTGTAGCGCATGCGACCATCGCCGTATCGAACATCCCGCACGCGGCTGCTATGAGTGGCTGGCGACAGCGCGACTCGTCACCACCTCCGATGTCACAACCCAATCGCACGGACTGATCCTCCAGGGTGTGGAGATACTCGACGAATGTGGCCCGAAGGAGGGCGGTAGACTGTGAGCGAATCTAGCCTCCTGTCAGCGCTCACAAGATGGACCAAGGCCGAGGTCCATCCCACTGCCAGTTCGAACACGGAGAGGGCCTCACGGGCCCCAGAGACTCGTCAACAAGCCACCAGTCCGGACGCATAGCCAGCTAACCTCCAACCAGGAGTGACCACTTCACTCCTTACCCGATACAGCGATGCCCACAGACACAGCCACCGCTATCGACAGCACCGACACCATCGACACGGAATCGAGCGACGAACTCACCCAGTTGCTCCAACGCGTCGAAGCCCTCGAAGCCGAGAACGACCGACTCCAAGCAGAACTCGACAGCGTCCACAAACAACACCGAGAGGACCACCACGCAGTAGCCCGCGAGAACCACGACCTTCGAAAATCCAACGAACAGCTCCGAGAGCGCGTCGACAAAACCGAAGTCAAGGACAGCCACTTACTCGACGATATCATCGACCTGGAGAACCAACTCACTGATCTCGAAGCGAGTAGCTCCACATCGGAGAACCAGAGTCAGGACACCAGTGCTCGCGACACGGAGCTAACTCCCATCGAACGCGTCGCGAAGCTCGGCAATGAGGGTACAGGCATCGAGGTCACGCCATCCATCGAACGGGCCGTCGCGATCTACGAACACTGGGACGAATGGGCGAAGAAAACGCCGAGGGGCCACGTCCTGAAGGATGGACTGAAGACCCTCCTCCGGACCGCAACGGGAGAGAAACTCGCCTGGCGACAAGTCTACCGCGCCGCGGAAGCGCTCGAAGAGCTCTCGAAAGGCCGGATCAAGTTTTTCCATCATGACCGTCACGGGAAGATGTTTCTCGAACCACCATTGGAAACGGAGCACGAGTGTCACTCGTCGTCAGTAGCCACGAAGGAGACCCCGTCAGCGAATCAGCTGTGAGATAACACCGAAGAGATAGGAGTCATCTTTCCAGGAACGAACGCGGTGTACGCATTGGTCCGCTACAGGTAGGTGAAATCCCTTAGACCGCTACCCAGACGATCGAGAGAACACAACGCCGAATCTAACAACTGACGATGTGTGTCAGTACTCGTATCGGAAGGCGTGGAGCGCAGCGCTCAATAGTGGTCTGTTGGTCCAAGGGGAGACGCTGTCATCAAAACTGACTGAGAATATCGGTGCTGCCACACTCCTGACAGTGTGCGGCCCGGGCGAGATAGTGAACCAATCCGTCTTGAGATCCTGTGGTAAATGTTCGAATGGACTGAACTCTGGATAGGAGAATGACTAGGCAATGGGTAGTAAAGTTGCTGTTATCTGATGCTTTGAGGGTTAGCAGAGATATAACCGGTTTAGCCTCATAGGGCCACTACAATGTCACCGACGACACCGGGGCTACATCACGTGACCGCTATCGCGGGTGACCCACAGCGAAACGCCGAATTCTACGTCGAAACGCTCGGTCTGCGCTTTCTGAAAAAGACCGTCAATCACGACGACAAACACACCTACCACTTCTATTTCGGCGATAGCGAGGGGACACCAGGGTCCAACATCACGTTCTTCCCCTGGGGAGAGCGCGGCCGCCCCGGGCAATTCGGTGCGGGACAGACCAAGGTCACGACGTACTTCATCTCCGAAAATTCGCTTGAATACTGGCTCGATCGGCTGGAAGCACACGATATCGATATCGAAGGACCGACCGAACAGTTCGGCGAGACCGTCATTGAGTTCGACGATCCTGATGGCATCACGCTTGCGCTCGTTGCCACGGACGATGCACCCGAGGCAAAACCATGGGAGGAGAGCCCTGTTCCCAACGAACACCAACTGCGCGGCTTTCACAGTGTCACCCTCGGTGTCAATGATATCGAACCGACTGCCGACGTGTTGACCAAGGGACTTGGCTACGAATTCGAGGCCAAGGAGGATGGGCGGCATCGATATCGGTCCGCCACCGGAGGTCCAGGCTCTATCATCGACCTCGTTGAAACGGAGCGATCACGAGGGCAGATGGGTACTGGCACTGTTCACCACATTGCCTACAAGGCCGAGGACACTGACGAACAAGAGCAGTGGCGCGATCATCTAATCGACCAAGGATTGCGCGTTACTGATATCGTCGATCGGGTTTATTTCAAATCAATCTACTTTCGCGAACCGGGTGGTGTCCTCTTCGAGATCGCAACGATGGGACCCGGCTTCAGCGTTGATCAGAGCCAGGACGAGCTCGGCACGGACCTCGCGCTCCCCGACTGGTTGGAGAGCGAACGCAAGGAAATCGAGTCCCGCCTTCCATCGTTCGAAACCCCGTCTACAAGCCCCCTTTCCGACGATTAGTAGCGGATCTCTCACTGAATGTCGGCATAATTGGCGGTGTACCCTACTATTCGTTTTCGAACCTTTAGATAAATTCGGACAGGAGGTATATAATGAAGCGTCGAATGCTATCGACGAGAGCTAATTCCGGCGCTTCGATTTCGCTTCGCGAACGTCGCCACCGTCCCAAAGCATGTCAAGGCAATCAGGACAGATCTGGACAGTGTCCATTCCAGTCGGAGCGAATACACGAACATATTGTTGAGTAACGAACCCATCGCAGTTTTCGCAATTCGGCATACTCAGGTTGGCTTGTTCGCCTCACTCGATGGTATCGGCTTTAATTGGTGATACTGACCGGTAGCAAGCGGAAGCCCACGACTTCAGTCGTGGGTCTGAGCGCCACTTCGTAACACCAGACCGGGCCTCATCCGTCTTCTAAGTTGTCGGCGGCACAAACCAGCATCCCGCGCCACGTCAACCCATGTTTGTCCTTTACCTCTTTCAGATGGTCATACTGATCCTCATCCGGCACCTCGATGTGAATGTTCGTCACCACATGACCAAACACAAACCATAGATTATTGTATGTTGTGCTCAAGGATGGATCCCATGAGGCGGACCAACACCTTCGAGGTGGTTCCGATGTCCGAGGTGGACGAGGAGTTGCTTCGACGCGTGATGGACGCAACCGCTTCGCTGTGGAACGAACTCACCTACGAGCGGCGTCAGAACCTCTTCGACGGCGAATCCGTATGGGACACCGAGGATTACCGCATGCAGTACGTCGGCGTCCTCGGCTCCGCCTCGGCACAACAGGCCATCCGAAAATCCGGTCAGGCGTGGCGCGGGTTCTTTGATTCGGACGAGGACGATACCGGTCTACCGGGCTACTGGGGCAATGAGGACGAGGGGCGTGAACTCCACTGGTTCGGTCGCAACGACCAGTACACGATCCAGTGGGGCGACCGCTCGCGCCTCGAAATCCCGGTCGGCAAGGACCTGAAGGACGAATACGACCTCACCGGACGCCTTCGCCTCGAAGTGCGCGGCGAGCCACGATGGGACGGCGAGCAGGGACAACTGGAGATACAGTACGACGAACAGCGCGACCGATACAGGGCCTATCAGCCGGTCGAGGTGGACGATTCTCACCCCCGTCTCGGAACACCACTAGCCGACGAATCGGCTGCCCTCGATATCGGCGCGAACAATCTCGTCGCCTGTACCACCACGACCGGCGAACAGTTCCTGTACGCCGGGCGTGACGAGTTCGAGCGATTCCGCGAGACGACGCGCGAGATCGCACGCCTTCAATCGAAACTCCCCGAGGGACGGTACAGCAGTCACCGTATCCGCCGCCTCTATCGCAAGCGGACCGCCCGCCGGGATCACGCGATGGAGGGGATGGCCCGCGACCTGATGGAGCGACTGCACGCCAGGGGAGTGGCGACAGTGTACGTCGGCGCTCTCACGGATGTTCTCGAAACTCACTGGTCGGTGCGAGCGAACGCGAAGACGCACAACTTCTGGGCGTTCAGCGCGTTCATCGACCGTCTTGAAACGACTGCCGAGGAGTTCGGGATCGAGGCCGAAGAACGGTCGGAAGCGTGGACCTCGCAAGAGTGCCCGCAGTGCGGTTCGACCGACCGAACGACACGGCACCGAGACACGCTCACCTGCGAGTGTGGTTTCGAGGGGCACGCAGATCTGGTGGCGTCCGAAACGTTCCTGCAGCGACACGCGGCGACGAAGCGATTCAGGCCGATGGCACGGCCCGTGCGATACGAGTGGGACAGCCAAAAGTGGCTGGAGTCACCACGCTCTCATCGTCCCAAAGTAGCGCGCACGAACCCATAAGTTGCCCTCGCGGGGTGGGCACCGGTGCCCGAGACCCCGGCGAAGGAATCCCACGACTGAAGTCGTGGGAGGATGTCAAGACCCGGTATTCGCGTATTTCGCCGATGAATTCAGTCGCCCGTACGCCTTTTCACCGGACGTTGTCGTTGGCATCGACGAGGTCATCGACCGCAAATTCGCGATGCTCGATTGCCACGAATCACAGATGTACGAATGGCTTCCGTCCAATGAGGGGAACCTGGATTCAGTACCGGAAGCTGCCGATGAACGTTTGGAGTGGCTCAAAGCCGGTGGGGTAAATCAAGTGGCGGTGACGACCGAAATCGCGGAACGATTTCGTGAATCACTCATCACACAGTACGGGAGCACGGTCGGCCACACCATAGAACACGCAGAGGCATTCGAGATCAGCGAGTATGGGAGTCAAATGGGAAAAGTGAAGCAGATTTTTCCGCTCGCATAGTTTCCACCCCTATCACCCACGATCGAAGGAAGATGATCTCCCCTTACAGAGAGCACTGATTACCCGAACCCATTACGAGTCGTGGGCCGCTACTCGTCCGATCTGAGCTAGCAGGCAGGTCTTGGTGGTGGTCTTGGACGAGAACTCTACCTTGACGCGAATGGTACTGGTCCATCCCTATTCCTCCAAAGGACACTGCGGCGGTATGCGCGATCGAGAGCACTCATCGGCCACACGGATCCTCCACGGGTAGATCTTACTCCAGCGGAACTACCTGTGTATGTGTGTACAAATAGTCTAGATGTTCAGGCACCACTGTCGTGTACAATAGCTCTTTGGCCCGAACTACTTGCTCATATTTTGAGAACGTGGGTTCGGCAATGGTCGATTTGTCGGCGGCTGTGAGCATCTCCACCGGAACTACGGGTATATATCCGAGATCCAGATAGATATTTCGCCCGATACGGACACGAACGACGATACCCCTATACACAGAGCCGTCGGTATCCACGTCACCGACCGTCGAATACGCGCTGCGATCAAGTGGGGAATCCGCATTCAGAGGACCGAAATAGCGAAATGAAATCCTCATTGACTGAATAGCTAAGACAGAGAGAGCCAGTACCAAATACACCTATGAACGGGAAACGGGTTCTCGTAACTGGTGGCGCGGGCTTCATCGGCTCGAATCTCGCCAACCATCTCGCCGAGTCAAACGACGTGATAGCCCTTGACAACGGGTACCTCGGCACCGAAGAGAATCTAAACAATAAGGTAGAGTTCGTGGAGGCAAGTGTCCTCGACGACGATCTCCCCACGAATGTGGATGTCGTGTTCCACCTCGCTGCGCTCTCCTCGTACGCGATGCACGAAGCGAACCCCCAACAAGGCGCCCGTGTCAACGTCAAGGGGTTCGTCAACGTCGTCGAGCAAGCACGCAACCAGGGGTGTGAAACCGTGGTATATGCGTCCACTTCCTCGATCTACGGAAACCGGACCGAGCCCTCTCCAGAGGATATGGACGTCCAGGCAAACACGGGCTATGAAGCCTCCAAATTGGCCCGTGAACGCTACGCCGAGTACTACTCGAACTTCCACGACATGACCTGTGCTGGGATGCGCTTTTTCTCCGTCTTTCAGGGCTATGGCGGGAGCGAGGCGCACAAAGGCGAGTACGCGAATGTCATTGCTCAGTTCGCCGACAGCCTCGCTACCGGTGAGACACCGGTTCTCTACGGTGACGGAACGCAGACCCGCGACTTCACACACGTGCAGGATATCGTTCGTGGGCTGGAAATCGCCGCCGACGAACGCCTCGACGGGATCTACAACCTCGGCACCGGAGAGAGCTACTCGTTCAACACCATCATTGAGTTATTGAACGACGAGTTGGGGACCGATATCGAGCCCGACCATGTCGAGAATCCCATTCCTGAGGATGTGTACGTTCACGATACCATGGCCGATATTACGAAGATGACTACCGAAACCAGCTGGGAACCGCAAATCACCTTTGAGGAAGGGATCCGCCTGGTTACCAATGAATACCGAAACGAATCCCTTGAGAGTACGATAAAGAGGTGGTGATAATTAAATATCCATCTCGACACTACGAATCAACGACATTGCGTCGTCGAATCTACTCGTTGTCAGCTGGAGTGCAAGAGACGCAATAACAGAAGGTCAACCAAGTGATATACTGGAGGTTACAGAACAGCCGCTAGCCTCATGACCGACTGAGAACATCGGTGCTGCCACACTCCGGACACTGTGTAAGGCTACGGAACGGTGGTGCATCAACTCGATTCCACTCGTCACTGCCGGAATCCGCTTCGAACCCACACTTCAGACATCGCGATTGCCGTGATGCGGATCGGGTGCTCATACCGATCATTACTACATCAAAGATAATAGTGTTTACCCTGCTTGCTCGGCTCTCTGCGATAATCGCTTAAAGAGTTCTACCAATTTACGGTCAGTACCAGTTTTCGTTGTATCCACCTCAACCCGATACCAATGAAGCGGGGATTGGCAGGTAGAAACTACTCATCCGGAAGCTCAACAGGAGCACTTGAGGCGTTCGCCTGAACAGTCCGTAAGTCACGGAGTACGGCCTGTTCGGATGTATAATCTTGACGTGATTCAGCGAGGATAGTGCCGTTGATGCTGATGAATTGCCAGCCCCAACTATTAGGGGCATCTTTGTAGACATCGAAGTAAGCAGGTTTGGTTGTGGTACTCATACACGAGGTTTGGACCCTACGCTTGTAAATATCTGTTTGACGCTTGCAGGGTTCTTTCCAGCGAACACTATCAGCACTAGTCGGAGCTTCTCACCTCAAACCCCGAGGCTCCAGACTATATGTTCAAAAATAAATATTATGAAATATTTAAGTATATGTATTGCATCCTACCATAGTATGAGTGAGTGTCCCCTATGCGACGAGCCTGTATCTGCGGAGCGGCCACGGCATAAGGTCGTTCTCAGGGTTGAAGACAGAACACGCCCCGCAAAACAGATAACGGCTGAGGAAACTGAAGTCGATCGATACTGTCTCAATCAGCAGGTGTGTTCGGATTGCTGGGAGAACCTCCTCAAGAAGGTCTCGTAGCTCATTTCTCAAAGAACAACATCTACTTCTTCACTCGATCGGGTTCCTTTCTTGAGGGAGATTCTCTGTCAGTCTGAGCGGCTTGATCGTTCTATTGTGGCTACTGGTACTCCGCTCGTATCCCACGTAGAGCTGCGGTAGCCTGCTGTTCGCCTACAGTCTGACCTTCTTAGGTGTGCCAGCGATAGGTTCATCAGGATTACTCCAAGACTGGGTTGACAAACAGAAAATCCACCTTACCCTGGATATATCACGAACCATCGTCGGAAATCTATATGTTTCAGATAGAAAAACCAATTCAATTCATGTAATAACTATTCGAAAATATTCATATCAGTTGCGCGCATTGGATAGGATGTCATGTCCGACAATGACGACCTCCGGACGTACCTGCAAAGCCACCCGAAAACCCTCGGCACGCTGTTCGGCCTAACAGTCCTGCTATCCCAGATCGGGAGCGTGGCAGCGAGCCATACCAGCTTCATCTCAGGTCCCTAACCCTGCAGATCGTCAGCATCGATTTGGGAGCTCCAATGTAGCTTCCCATCAATCTTGGTTGGAGCATCCGATAGTGGAAGGAAATTCAGCAGTTCGTTCTGAGAAAGGTCCTGCTCTCGAATTTCTCCAGTAGAGATATGATATTCGGTGTCATCGAGATGTGGTGCAACTAGTGTCCCCAATCCAGTGCTTGAGGTGTGATATGATTTGATCGTCAAATCGAATGATTCGCCTTTCCGTTCTATACCTAGTAGATTTGCTGTTCCACTATCGGTTTGTGCGACTGAGAGAGTCCCATCGCCCACAACGAGGTATTCACCCCCCAATGATACTCTCCTCACGAGCGATCCCGAGCGCAGGGCGCAGCGGAAACCCGGAGTTGAGAAGGCGTGCGAGCGTCCGACCCATCGTTACGGCTTCGCAGTTCAAGACGTCCGTGAGGGTGACAATACCCCCAATAGCACCATGTTCGATGAGTGCCATCCCTTGGCGGTAGGACTGACAGGCGTTGAGTAAGAAGGCATCCACACCCACCGATTCCAACGTCGTGGCATCGAGTTTTCCATCCACACATTCGAACCCCTCGGGGTCGACGTGTCCAATGTAGTGAAGAAAGTCACTCTGGGTCGAGAGTACCGCTTTGAGCTGCTCGACCGTAAGGTCGCGTTCAACAGTGATATCGAAGGGTAGCTCATCGCGCTCACCGTAAGTTTCATTGATGAAATCTCGCTCTTCATCCATCGACGCGTCGTTGCAGACGACGGTAATACCGATCTCACCGTCAGTCGGAGTACGGGCAAGGCGATGCTTGTAAGCCTCAACGGACCCCTTACTTGCGTTTACGGGTGTCCCTTCGCCAACCCACATCTGTTCGAGTGATTCATCCGGCTCAGGTTCGACAAACGGATCCTCGGACTGGACTCCCTTATTCGAAGTCGCGCTCCGCGTGAAGCCCTCACTCCTGGCTGTTTCGGATATCGCAACATCGCCGCTTTCTACGGCCCCAGCCATCGCGGGATTCGGGGCGGGTTCTGGATCTTCACACCGAATCGTCGCGAGGTCGTTGACGGCAAACGGGAGCATTTCGACACTAGAAGCAGTAGGGCTCACGTGAGTGGTGAGCTTCCACTCCGGAAGATGGTCCTCGAGCGTCTCGAACGGCACGGCGAGGTAGGCTTCGAGCTGATCGGCTAGCGAGGTGTCGTATAACGTAGGGAAATCGAGACCGATCTTCGCTTCCAGCATACGTCGTTCGTGGACTTCGATAGGGTAGAGCCCCTCAGTCCGGGTGAGACAATCGAGGAAGAAGACCTGCTTCAGCGTGCGTTCGACCGTCTGCTCGAATCCCGTTGGCCCATCCAGACTGTATTCGAATCCCTTCTCGGTTCGTAAGAGAGGTTCGTCACCGGGAACCACTCGTGCACCGAGATAGTACGCCAGTGATGCAACGAGGAATACTGAACGACAGTCCGGCGGGACTTCAATAGCAACGCCGGTCTTGGGTGGTTCCAGCCCGGCGAGATCGAGTTCATCGCCTACTTCGACCATCGGTGGATGACCTCTGAGCGTGGGGTACGAGCGCTCCGAACTCGTTGTCTTGAGGGCCGAACCAAATGCCGAAATTACTCGCATCAGATCCTCAGGGTCCGTTGTGGTCGTGACTGTCGCCGCTGGTTGATCGTGATATGAGCGAGCCCCCACTACGACCTCCGTGGGCCCATCGAATTCGATGGTCATGCTCTCTGCAGTCGCACTCAGTGTGATGGCGCTCTCAACCCGAAGGTAGAGCTTGATGGGTGCGTGTAACTCGACCGTGTATTCACCCACTGGGAGTTCCTCATAGGCGAAATGATTCGCTTTGCAGACTGGTGACCCGTCTTCATCGCGGATGTGTACTGAGATAACCCTCGGTAGCGAGATGGCGGTAGTGGTGATCGAAGTAGCAGTATCGACGGGAAACTGAAAGTCGTCCGTCGTAGCCGGCTCGGGAAATACCTCTTCTGGTGTCGACAGCGTATAGCGATGGCGTTCGATGGGGTCGATCGCTAGTAGCCCACCATTATCTGCTACCTCGAAGAATGGAGATACATGATTTTCACTCGCTCGTTCGTTTAGTAATCGATTCGACGTACTCATTCTGTATTCACTAGAGTAATCCATAATCTAAAAAGGTATTGGCGAGGATAGTCTTCGGGCTTGCTCGCGAGAAGTCTACGACCGGGGCGTACAGCCTACTACTCAACGATTATGAGACTGAGGGCGATATCCTCGATCTCGTTGCCCTGGATGCCGATGGCGAGGTCGTCGTGGCGGTCGAAGCCGAACGAAGCAACAACGACCGGTATACGTCCGTTCCGGACGATTTCGATAAAATGGCGGCGTGTGAACCGGACCATGCCCTCTGGGTGGTGATGCATCGGGATGGTGCTCACGATGTCCTCAACGCACTCAACAACCCAACGGATGGCGAACCACGGGTCGAAAAGACCTACGCCTCCGGGACACCGTCAAGTCAGTTCACGATCGACACCGAGGGACTCACCGAGATTGCAACCATCTCGAGGGTCCAGACGGCGATAGAAGACGGTGAATCGCTCTGGTAAGGCAATCGAATTGAAGACCACGACTTCACACCTTCCGACCGATGGAATTCTGTGAGGGCAAGCTAGTCTGTTTCTGAAATAGAGCGGTCAGCGTGCCCAATTATCCGACCGTCCCTGTGAGCTGTATCTACCAACACAATATGACCTCATGAGATTCATCTGCTGTAGGTAAATTCATCTACAGCCGATTCCTACCATCTATCTATTCATTTACCACCAATGGATTAATACTTCGGGGAGATCTACTGGTTGAGTATGTATGCAACAGTCAGACCTCGATTCTAACGCTCCTGGTGAACTCATTTCGTACGGACGGAGGTCGTACTACAAGCCTGCTCCGCTGCCGCCATCCCGCGACCTCGCTCTCCGACCCGACTTCTATGAAACGCTCTCAGACGCAACGTTCTGGTTAGGGAAACTCAGTGGAATAAGTCTCGAACTCGATTTCCCGCCAGTACTCTACACCTCACTCCTCCGTAAGGAAGCCATGCAATCCGCTGAAATCGAAGGTGCCGACGTTGACTACGATGCTCTCTACAGCCTCGAAACACGCTCATTTGACGCCGGTGAAGACGAGATAAGCGTCGAATCCACGAAGGGCCAAACGAAGGACACGCAGGAAGTCCTCAACTACGAAGACGCTATCAAGGATGGTATCGAGGCACTCGACCGAGGCGAAGACTTGACCGTCGAACGATTGCACGAATTCCACGAGACCCTTCTTACGAGCGTTCCAGACGACCGCGTTGATACCGATACTCTCGGCGCATACAAGACGACACCGAACCATATCGGTGAGTTCTTCCCACCCGTTCCAGATCAGGTCGATGGCCTAATGGATGGGCTGTTCACCTACTACAGAACTGGCGGGAGCTACCACCCGCTCGTAGATGTCGCACTCTTCCACTACCAATTCGAGACCATCCATCCATATGGCGACGGCAATGGTCGTCTCGGCCGACTTCTCATCACGCTCCAGTTGTACGACGCTGGCTACCTCGAACGCCCGAATCTCTATCTCAGTGAGTACTTCAATCGAAACAAGCCGACGTATATCGACCGGTTGGAGGCCGTTCGATACGATGGCGATTGGGAAGTGTGGCTATCGTTCTTTATCGAGGGTGTCGCTCGCCAGGCCCACGAGTCCGTCGACCGAACGCTCTCGCTGGCCCGCCTCAAGCGTCAGTACGACGCTGAGTATGGGGGAAAGTCGTACACGAAGAACCAACTTATCGTGAAACTCTTCGAACAGCCCTACGTCACAAGCAAGACTGTTCAACGGCTCTTTGGCGTCAAGCAACCGACGGCATCACGAGTAATCAACGACCTCGTCGACGAAGGAATTCTGGAAGAAGTGACCGGGAAGGGGCGCAACAAGGAATATCGTGCCCGAGAAATTTTCGAAATTCTTGAGCAGCCACCGCAGACCTACTGAACATGGTGGTGACGTGCCGGATGGTGTATGAATCGGTTGGTCCACAACTCGATCTGTCCTCGTCGGTCATTACGCAGCCAGTACTGCCTGCTCGTAGTTGAAAGTCGTGGCTACGTGCAGTAATTCTCCGCCGAGAAGCCAGCGCGTTCCTCCCTCGTATCTACACCTTGTCGCCAGAAGCACTTAAAGAATCAGCGATCTTCACACATCTTCATTTTCCTGTGGCCTCAAGGTCTTACCAAACATTCGGCGCGCCATGTGAACTAGCGTTTGGTAAGACGGGAATTCCTTCTCGTGGTAGCGAAACGACCGATATCAGTACTCTCACCGCGTGAAGTATGTGTCCGAGTGGAGTTCGTGAGTGATCTCTCTCAGCGACGGCTCACCACAATCGTCGCATTTGGGTGGCTCGTCCGGCGACGCGTAGACCGTCCCGCACTGTTCACACACGAAGTACCGCAGGCTGAGCACATTGGGTCTACGCGAGCAAACCTCAAACCACTACCGTGAGCCTATGAGAAAGGTGTCACCCGTGCCCGGAGGGTTTTGCTGGTCGGGTTCGAAGGAGGAGTATGCGAGCCGTTCGCTACCACGAGTATGGTGGGCCGGATGTCCTCGAAGTCGATGAGATAGACCGGCCAGTTCCCGATGTGGACGAGGTCCTCCTCGAGGTTCGGGCTGCAAGCGTGAACGCGGTGGATACGCGCTTCCGAGCGGGGACCTACGGTTCGGTTTCACTCCCAGGGATTCCAGGTGGTGATGCCGCAGGGGTCGTCGCAGAGGTCGGTGGGATAGAGTGAATTTGACTGTCGTACTTCTCTCGGTAGCCCCCGAGCGTCGTCTGGTAGCTTATCTGGCGCAATCAGTTCGGCGTTCCATGCATCAAATGGTTGCAGAGACTACCGCTTGAAACAGGGATACCAAAAGCACCAACCTTTAATCCACACCCTGGGTCCGCCTTGCTACATGGCGGCAACTGATAGGCCGAACGTCCTCTGTTTCGTTTGTGACCAGCTCCGATATGACCACTTGGGGTGTACTGGTAATGACCTCGTCGAGACCCCAAATATCGACGCACTCTCTGAAACCGGGGTGACGTTCGATCGAATGTACTCGAACAACCCAATGTGTACACCGGCCCGGTCTACGATGTTTACTGGGCAGAACCCTCACCAACACGGAGTTCGGTCGAATGGCGTTGCACTATCACGGGATATTCCTGCCCTCCCCGAACTCCTCTCGGAAGACGGTTACCGTACACACTCAGCGGGGAAGATCCACCTCGATCTCTATACTCTTCCGGTCCCTCAGCAGGTTGCTCACATAATGACCGAACTTTCAACCCAGGCAGACACCCCGTTTGCCAAGCGGCTCCGAGATACTCTCAGCGGCGTGCTCCACGAATTGCTAGAGTGTCCCGATGACTTCAGCGAGGGCCGCACGTCTGGAGAATCCCACGAGGGGTTCTCCGGCCGCGCTAAGAGCCCGCTCGCCCGCGTACTTGAAGCAATCCACGTCCCGAAGTGGTCCGATACCGCACTTCTATTTCGTGAGGCTATCGAAAATACTGTTGAAGATTGGCCTGCTGACAGCCTCTCAGAAGCAGAGTGGGACGCGTTTTCAGCGGAACTCGAACGACAGTTAGCGGGGATGTTTGAGGAACTTGATGTGACGGAGTTCTCTGAGCTTCAGTATGATCCTGAAGCCTTCCCTGAGGCTCGAGAAGTCTGGGAATCTGGGCGAATAGACGAACTACCAGAGTCCTACTACGGATTCGATACTACGGACTTTACTGGTGGGCATGTCAACGAAATTTTTGGCGAGTACAAAGATTGGCTTCGGGAGACCCATCCGGACGCCTACGACCGACTCGATTTCACCCATCCTGACAACACCCGCGGGAATACCTTCCAAGTCCTCGATGAGTGGTCACTCCCCGAATCGGCCCACTATAACCACTGGATCAGCGACCGGAGCATCGACTTCCTCGAAGAGCAAGCCGACGAAGACGACCCCTTCTTTATGTGGTGTTCGTACCCCGACCCGCACAACCCCTACGCCGCACCCGAACCGTGGGGATCGATGTACGACCCAGCGGACGTGTCACCACCGGCACGGCGCGAGGGTGAACTCGAGGATCTGCCACCGTTCTACAACGACGTTTACGAAGGTGAATTCTTCCAGCTCCAAGGCCTCTACACCGATCCGCGTCCAGAGGTCGATGAAGGTTCTGTTGAGGAACTCATTGCCCAGACCTACGGAATGGTGAGCTATATCGACTATGAGGTTGGTCGAGTGATGGATGCGCTTGAAGCTCAGGGGCTCCGCGAGGACACCATAGTAATCTTCCTCTCGGACCACGGTGCAATGATGGGCGACCACTGGATGCTCCGAAAGGGACCTTTCCAATTCGAGAGTTTGCTTCACGTGCCGGCAATCTGGAGCTGGCCCGACGAGTTCGTCGAGGATGAACGCATCGAGACTACTTGTAGCCATACGGATTTGTTGCCCACCCTACTCGACTGCTGTGACGTGACTTCACCACATGCGGCTTACGAGCCCTCGTATCGTGACGATCCGTCTTCGTGGGCGGGCCGTTCGCTCGCTCCACTATTGACTGGTGAAGTCGACGAGATGGAGCGCTCGGTCGTAATTGAAAACGACGAGGACTATCTCGGAATGCGTGCGCGGACTCTTATCACAGATCGATATAAACTTACTGTCTATGCTGGCGAAGAGTACGGCGAACTGTTCGACCTCAATAAGGATCCTAAGGAGCTCCATAACCGGTGGAATGACTCCGAATACGCTGAGACCAAGAACAGGTTGTATCGCGAACTAGTAGATGAACTTGTGCGCCAGGAAGGCGCGGTTCCCCCCCGTCGCAACGTCGCCTAAGCGGCAGCAAACTCTATCTTAGCTAATTAGCGAAATACCATGAAGAGATAACCGAATTTGTGGGTCTTAGTTGGTGGAAGCTAATAATGCAACTAGATCGGATACATTTATACAAATACGTTGTTCTGAACGGCCTTCTTTCTTTGTATTATATTCCTTTATCATTCTGTGAGGAGGGATACACCACTTGCAGATTCTGGAGAACAGTTGAGTACCAACGAGGCCAACTCACGCGTATTAATAGATTCACCAAGTCTCGTATTTGAAGAACAGAAAGGTCGATAATAGATGGGACACAGAGCATTCTATTGCTGAACCGCGAGAATCCGGCGTCTTTTTCGCCTTGGGAGTCGTGCAGGCAAAACAGTAATAGTCCTGTTCCGGGAAATCCGTGTCTATGACTAGCACGACCGTTGTCCTCGGTTGGGACGGGCTCGATCGCACTCTCGTGGAGGAGTACGATCTCACGGAAGCGTTCGGTCCACACTACTCGCCGCTCGAAACGTTCGACAACCCGATTCTCGGCAAGCCTCACACCTACGAACTGTGGCCGTCGATAATCACCGGCCGACCGCCGAATGAGCACGGTGTCCACATCGCTACTGATGAGGACTCCGCCCCGAATCACCCGCTATTCGAAGCGATTGGCGAGACAGTATGGAAAGCCACACCGCGGCGACTCCGGGCGGCGCTCGAGAAACGATTTGAAGGTCGCGGCGCAAAACTCGGTCTCCTCTCTGCGGACTACTATCGAACGCGGGACATTTCGACGGTGTTTGACGGTCGTACAGCGAGACCGATTGCAATTCCGAACTACCGGGTGACGCGCGATTACGATCTCGATGTTGTTTTCGACCGAGGTCGGGAGTTCGAGCGATTTCTGCGGGCCGGCGAACGCGGCGGGCGCAGTCGCGCACTGGCAGCGTTGGTCCCGCAGCTTGAGGAACTGCTTGCGGGTGAAGCATCCCGGAAGTTCGGCATCGTCCGGTCGGCAGTCCAGCGTGAGTACGATCTAGTGTTTGTCTGGCTTGGGTTCATTGACACTGTCGGGCACCTCGCACCCATCGCCGGCGAGATAGCGCCGGGGTGGCAAGAGCGAAGCTATCGGCTGGCTGCCGACTGGACGCGCGAACTTCGGGAGGCACTGCTAGAGACAGATAAGGTCGTATGTGTCTCGGATCATGGGATCCGGGAGGGTCATCATACTCCCGACGCATTCATTGGTGCGACCCATAAGGGGATTCCCGAGAGCGCCGATACCGTACTCGACGTCCGATCAGCCATCGAGAATGTGACACCGGCGAGCGGGGTGACCGGCACACCGGACCTCAAGGAGGCCTACCGAACCGAAGGGCACACGCACGTTCGGACGGCTAGGGATGTCAAGGAGCAACTAGATGGACTGGGCTACCTTTGAGCGACACCGCAGGCGTGCTATCGCCACCTATTAGGTGTACCTTTTCGACAGTAGAATAATCGACATAATCCTCTTAATTACTCATTGAAACTCTGACCTCTATCTCGACCACGCCACCTAACTCGCCTAGGCGCTTCGCAGCCTTTGACAGCGGTCTTCGTGAGTAGTTACTAGGATTACTACATCAAACTCAGGACTCAGTCACTGTCTAATTGGATACTGCTTTCTGAGTTCCATGGGCAGGCAAGGTTCATAGTATTCCACAGGTATTATACGATATGCCGAAAATCAGCGTCGATGTTCCACAGGAGCTGCTTGATGATCTTGATGAGCACGTTGGAGATGGAGGGAAGTTCGTCAATCGTAGTGACGCGATTCGCGCATCTATGCGCAAGACGCTTGATATTCTGGATGATATTGATGAGCGCCATGGGAGACTTGAGCACGAAGAAAAACTCTAGTTTTCCATCGGCAGTTACCTATAAGTGAATGCGAGATAATACTAGAGTATGCCTGAGGTTGTCCCAAGCGAACATAGACATGATCTGTCGTCGCTTACTGATGAGGAACGGATATTGTCGATTGGGTCGGACCGCCCAATCCGTATCAGTACTGGGCATCGGTTACTCCATCATCAAGGGAAGTGCAGTCGACCACATGGGCACAACTACGAGATCGCAGTCGAGGTAACTGGTAAATTGAGGGAAGAAGGCTGGGTCGTGGACAAAGGTGCTGTGACCGATATTGTTGACGAATGGGACCATCAATTCCTTCTCCAACGGGGTGATCCACTTATCGAGGCGTTCGAGCAGAGCGGAGACGGAGATGCTACTGTAGTTCTTGATCATCCTCCGACAGCTGAGGTGATGGGCATCATTCTTGAAGACCGGTTAGAGGAACGATTACCGAATTCGGTCACTGACATAGCAGTGGAAGTGAGTGAAACGAGTGAACTTCGGACACAGCCTTTGAGATAACATGCCTGTGAATTCAGAGGTCGACGTGAGTGAGAGTTCGCCGGACAGCTCCGAAACTGCGAGCTTTCCGATCAACGAGCTCTTCTATTCGATACAAGGAGAGGGGAAGCTTGCGGGTGTCCCATCCGTCTTCGTCCGAACAAGTGGCTGCAATCTCCGCTGTTGGTTCTGTGATTCCTACCACACCTCTTGGGAGCCGACGCATGCCTGGATGGATGCTGAGGACATCATCGAAGAGGTATCCTCGTATAGTCAGGCAGCCCATATTGTGGTCACCGGAGGAGAGCCTCTTATCCACGATGAATTAGGTAAACTCATCAATGCTCTCGACAGCGAGGGATATCACACCACAGTCGAAACGAACGGAACGATATACCGAGATACGTCGATCGGCCTTGCGAGCATTAGTCCTAAACTCGCCAGCAGTATACCTACGCCAGCAAGGGACCCCAAAGGCGATGGTGAGTGGGCCGAGAAGCACGAGCAGCAACGAACTGATATGACGGCGCTGACACGTCTCATCGAAGACTATCCCTTCCAGCTCAAATTTGTCGTTACTGACTCAACTGATATCGATGAGATAACTAATCTCGTCGAACGAGTTCGCCAACAAACGAGCGTTCGAGTACGGAATCAGGATATCCTGCTAATGCCAGAAGGGCAGACTGAAAATCAGATTGCGAAGAAACGTGAGGACGTCGCTGACCTGGCAATGGAGCACGGATATCGTTACACTCCACGTTTGCACGTCAATCTGTGGAACGATGAAGCGGGTCGGTAGGGATGAAGAGCGACTCCATGAACCAAGTTATTAGACTCCATCGTTCGAGATCAGGTATCGGTAGCTAATTCACCTACAATACAAAGCAATCAATGAACGACGAAACCCCTGATAAATCGAGACTGAACTAGGCGGGGTACAAACTCGCCGGAACATTGCAGATGCTCACGACCAAGCCAAGCGTGACTTTATCAATGGCGTTGAGTGGTTGGTCCCTAACGACGAGCGGGGGTGTTCGCCTGTTTGCGAGGCCACTGCAGAAGAAATTGAGGCTCGTGGTGGGGCCGTTTCAATCCTCGAGCTACAGGAAATTCTGCGAACGAACGCCGAAAAGTACGACGGAACACCAGGGCGAATGGATGACTGGATACCGCACAACAGGTGTCGATGCACCATTGTGAAATCACTCGGATAACTCCCGTGTCAGCACAAACTGGATGTTTCAGATGCGGAGATTCAGAGTTGAATAGCCTGTTGCTCGGGTTCTAAATTCAGCTTTCCCAATAAATTGATCAGGCGTCGTCGTTATCAATACGAATATCATTGACCACCCAGATATGATAAGAGCAATAATTGGTTAGCGCGTCCATGAAAGGTACAATCTACCCATGTCAGTCAGGTATACCCGTTTACTCCGACCATCGGTTTCCGTTTCTAGCAGGCCTTGTTCATCCAATCTATTGACATGGTAGCTGATTTTTTGGGCTGCTTCTTTAAGTTCTTCTCCGATATCTCGATAGAGAACTCCTGTACGGCCTTCTTTGTCCCACCTACCAACAGTCGTTAACACATTTCGTTGAAGTCCCTCAACCTCGAAGGTAAGGGGCTGTTTCGGTGTTGGAAGTTCTAACACAAGATCATCAATCGGTTCCTCACCGGTCTGAGGTTCTAGTACATAATACGGCGTCGCACCTACAAAGAAAGATGATGATGTCGCACCTCCTGCGACGAGGTTGGTTCCCCCAGTAATGTTGATATACATCGTTGCCTGGGGATTGTTCTTTGCGATATCGACAATTGGATCTACTACATCACGAAGATCAAAGGCGTTGATCGTCCGTCGATGGACATCATATCCGAACCGATCAAGCTCAGTTGCTAAGTCGTTCCCTGTATCAAGGAAGGCATCACTTGTGAGGAGATACACTGTCTCGACGCTCCCAAACGCTCGGAGACCACGGTGAATATGCTCAATCGCCCGTCCGTGCGGAACAATATGTGTACTCATGGAGCATACAGTTCAACGTCTTCTGCCGGGTCGCTACTTGGTTTTTCGGCTGGGCGAACTTTGACGATATCTCCTTCCGAGGGGAAGAAGGCAAGAGGTGCCTTGAACTTCGTCCGGTATCCGAGTTCCGCTTCTGAGTATGTCGTTATTTTCCCTTCCATCCTATCATCGTAAATGACGTCTATGAACCCGACTTCGTGGTCTTCCTCCCCAAGCAATTCACCCCCTTTCATAAACTGCGTGAAATCCCCAATCTCCAGAATTCGCAACCAAACCTCCAAGATTTGCTCCAGGACTTTCCAAATCAAATTCAGCATGCTCGTTAACACTGGGTCGGGTTGTCCAGGAGATACTGGTGGTCCTTCCTCGCCAGCGTGCTCTTGATCATCACGGTACTTTTTGAATGACCCAAGGGCGAACTCTTCCTCAAATTCAATCTGTTCTTCTAGATAGACGCTTGCATATAGGCGGAACCATCGAACTAGGTTCACGAGGTTGTCACTGTGTCTATCGGGTTTGAATTCGAGTTTATCGTAGAATCCCTGCTGACGGATACTTGCTCCGACAATTTGCTTTATGTTCGAATACAGTGATTGTCCGACAGAACTGTTGCTTGTTGAAGCGCGTGTGAGTTCTA
This sequence comes from Halococcus hamelinensis 100A6, assembly GCF_000336675.1. Classification (NCBI taxonomy): domain Archaea; kingdom Methanobacteriati; phylum Methanobacteriota; class Halobacteria; order Halobacteriales; family Halococcaceae; genus Halococcus; species Halococcus hamelinensis. The sequence goes on from NZ_AOMB01000037.1 coordinate 41,731, forward strand.
CAGCCGAAGTAAATGCGTTTTCAAAATCCTCTCTAATTGGTCCCTCTTCTAGTTCGTCAATTATGATTGTCTCTGCGATCTCCCTGGTATCTTCGATTTGTTCGTCAAGTAGTTGACTTGGTGTATAAGTATCGAACACCATGTTTACACCCCCTTTGAGAAATCCGGTACTGGAAGGTTATGTAATGCACTTATCGTGATGTATCTTATCGCACTCCCGGTTCGATTTGCCTCCAAAATATCATTCCCTAACTTTGATTCGAAGAACGACTGATACAGGTCCGCCCGCTGATCAGAGTCAAACTTGACTACAGCCCACCGAGAGGAGGGGATGACATCACGATCGATTCGACGGACAACCGTGCCTCCACCCTTAACGGATATCAGAACGTCTGTTGGAGTTGCGATCGTAGATACGTCATCGGGAGAACGGAGAGACAAATCTTCGATTTCAATGTCACGAGTTGTGTCGAGGTATGGTAGTCCGGAGTCTGCTTGTTCTGGTTCCCTCGTTGTCCCTGACTCAATTATCGCAACCTCTCCTAACTTTGTGATAGCATCATACTGTCTATAGAGTTCGTCTACAACGTCTCGCTCGCCCTGTATCTGAGATGGGAGAAGTGTTCGGACCTCTCTAGGGTCAATTTCAATTACGTCCGCATGTCCACTATCAACCACCTCAATCGCAGTGGCGATGTCGTTCGGTCCGTCGTGCTCTGGCTCAGGAGAGACCTCTGCTGTTGCAATCGCTTGATGCGATGGTGATCGTGAGTTGCGGATCCGAATGATAGCTCCCCGGAAGCTGACATCAGAAAACACCGCACCGCCAAACGTGATGATAGCCTCAATTGTTGCTTGCTGAAGAAGATGATCCCGAAGCCCCTTCGATTGATCGCCCGCAAGAATGTATTCTGGAATGAGGGCAACCAGCGTGCCATTGTCATCTAGCAAAGAGAGTGCACGCGCCACAAACGCTTCCTCAATTCGAATTTGATTCCTTGAACTGTGAAACTCAGGGACACGGTCGGCAAAAACTCGCTCACCTATTGGGGGATTCAAGACGATCCGGTCGAATAGGCTGACCGAGTTGACACGATGGGTATGCGATGTCTTATCCGTGCTGTACGATCCCAAAGCCAGACTGGAGTCTGAGTCAGGTTGACTTTGCGAACTCCACTCAAAGAAGTCAGCACAGACACTCTCAATCGCGTCATCTTGTTGCCCGAGCTCGTTAAGAAATGCCGCAATGATTACAGCAGTTTCGTTGATTTCTACACCGGTAGCACTCGCCCCACGAGTAGCGAGCTCACGGCATAGAACTCCAAAACCGCTAGCGGGGTCAAGCACTCGATCCTCTGGTTCAACTCCTGCAAAGTCTACCATAGGGCGAGAGACTTTCCGCGAGAGCTGCTCAGCCCCGAGCTCCGTGTGACCTGCAAGTTCGTCAAAAAATCCTGATGCTACGTCTGCAGATGTCTTCGATAGCTCGAAACTACCGAAATAACTGAGCGTTGTTCGAACTGTTTCTAAGTCATGTGGCACTATGTCGACGGGCTCGAGTGCGGTATAATGTGACTTGAGAGGGTCCTCAAGTTGCACCAACTGATTCTCGAGGTTGTTAGAGTGATCAAGTTGAACACTGTCTCTCTCGGCGGTCAATTGGTATAAGAGGGCCAGAAAAACGTCAGATTTCAAATTAGACTCATAGCTGTGTTGCTCATGCGCTCCGAGGTCTTCCAGCAATAGACGTAGTAAGAATCTAACTTCGACAACGGAGTCAAGAGGCCGATTACTGCTATTTGTCTGGATTCCCGGGAACGAAGGAAGAATTGTCGGTTCTTGATCAGAAGGACTGAAGCTAAAAATGTAGTCAAGAGCTGGTGTTATCACTGCTCCATACTGTGACCCGCTCTCACGGATGTATTCAAACAGCTCCTCTCGTCCGCTTCGGAACCGCTCATTACTCTCCTTACCAGATTTTACCTCAACAACCAGAAATATATTATTCTGGTCAGTGGTTTCATAGACAACTAAATCTGGTCTGAGCCTTGTACCAGCGAGTGAATGCCCCACTCCGATGCGTTCGGAACCATAGAGGTCAGCAAGTCTTTGTCTGACCTCTACAACGAATTCAGCTTCTTTCACTGCTAATGACTGCGATGGAGAGGAACTAATACTTTATCTTGGACAATCCAATCTCCGTTTTTACATTCATTTTGGTTGAATAGTTGGTTACTAGGGTACTGTCTAGTTACTGTTCCAACACCTCTTCAACTGGCGTGAGATTATTGAATGCCTAATTAGGTCGTTGTAAATTATAGTAGTGGACGAAGGCGAGATATCAAATCAGGCCAAGGAGCTAATCGCAGTATTTGGTAGACTTGGGTCACGGTAGGGATTGCGGCCGTAGACCGCATCGTGGAGGTCGCGTTCGTCGAGTTGGTCGACGAGGGTTCGACGGAGTCGATTGAGACTGGTCGTGTCGAGGTCGTGGTTCTCGCAGAGGCTCGTGAACGATTCCTCATCGGTGATGGAGCGGAACTGGTCGTAGAGGGCTGCGAGTTTCTCTGGGGACTGATCGGCGATCCACTCGTCGTCGTGGAGACCGAGATGATGCTCACGTTCGCGGTCGACGACGTGGCGGATCACGACGAGGGCGACCTTGGGGATAGCACGCTGACTACCGAAGGCGGTGAGGTCGAGATCGACCATCGTCCCGATGGCGCGGTCGCGCTGCCACGGGGTGAGATCGAGACTACTACACAGAGCGTGGGTCAGTCGGAGCTTTTCGAGCCGGTGAGCACGCCGGCTGTAGCCCTCCATCGCGGGATGGCGCTCGTCGTGGAGCCGCCGAACGTTCTCACTCAGGTCGTGCTCGGGTGCGTCCGCGCGACCGATACGCGTCGCACTCGGCGTGACGAGCCCCCATCGACGGACGGTTTCGTCGCGCTGGAGGTCTGCTCGCGAAACAGTACTATCTCCAGGAAGCTGGCTGAGTGGCGAGATATCGCGTTCGCTGAGCAGTTCCGGGTGGCGGTCCTCAACCGCTGGAAGTAGATACCGACCAGTATCCTCGTCGGTCATTACGCAGCCAGTACTGGCTACTCGTAGTTGAAAGGCATGGCTATGTGCAGTAATCCTCCACCGAGAAACCAGTGCGTTCCTCCCTCGTATCTATACCTTGTCGCCAGAAGCACTTAAAGAATCAGCGACTATAATGTGCCATCGACTTTGCCTGTCCTCAACATCTTACCAAACATTTAGCGCATTGTGAGAGATAGCGTTTGGTAAGACGGGGGACTCCTTCTCGATCCAATGTACTGTCCGGACTGTGGAAGCAAGTCAGGGAATGTTGGTGGACAACAGATGTATCCGCATCGAAGAGTTGGATCAATCATGACGTACGATGTGGGTGAAAAACCCGGTGTCGGGACGTACTGTTGCACCAACTGTGATTGGGAGGTTGACCTGGACGATTCAACAGATACCCTCCCACCCTGTGGAAACTGCGGCAAAGGTCACGATACAGAGTACGTAGACTGCTAGAATTTAGCAGGACTATCAGTAGCCTCATGAATCGAATGTCAGTTTCATCAAGCAATCTGTAAGTGTCGGCTATGATATGTCAGCAAAACCGAGGAGAGATATACTCATGGTTGGAGAGCAAAGGACGAGTAACCTCTGACTCTCCTTCGGGTTCAGTCCTCTACCCAGAAGCTCACGCCCGGTCAGTCACTCTGGAAAGCAAATATAAATGACCTCAACACCTATGTTCCTCCAGAGATGAGCGGGAAGGCCGCACGTAAGCCACTATCTGCCGACGCCCATACGGACGCAGCGGCGGCCTTTGGCAAACGCGCACGGTCTAAACACGGCACCGACATAATCGATCTGTACGTATTTGGTTCAACTGTTCGTGGTGAAGCCCACGGACGATCGAGTGATGTTGATGTCCTAGTTGTCGTCGAGGAGAACGACCGGCGTGCTCTTGAGGAATCGCTTCGCGATATCGCCCTCGATGTGATGCTCGAATATGGCCCAGCAATCGAGTTACATATCCTCTCGGAGACCGCATTCGAGCGCCATCAACGGGAACAGAACCCCTTCATCCAGAACGTTCTCTCTGAGGGGCAGTCGTATGGTTGATGACGACAGAGACGCTGCTGTCGACCGAGAAATTCAGCAAGCCCAGCAGGCACTCGACGATGCTGCCAAAGCTCAAGATGCTGAGCTCTCAGACGCGGCAGTGATAAACCGACTCTATTATGCCGCGTTTCACTCCGTTCAGGCCGTTCTCTATGCCCGTGAATTCGACCCCTCATCTCATGGAGGAGTTCTTTCACTCTTCGGCTCAGAGGTTATCGCCGTCGGTGACGCTTCTCGGGACGATGGTCGATTCTTCAGCCAACTCTCGGAACTTCGCCAACAAGCCGACTACGGGTACGATGAACTTGATGAGAACGTTGGCGCTCTCTACTCCCGAACACAGAAGCTCGTTACCAAGATGGAATCCCTCTGCACCCCCGCTGAGTAAGTCGTTTCTTGCGATCAACGTGAAGACTATGGGAAAACTTCTTGCGTGGCCTATTTTCCCAAGAATGGGTTACCTGCTAACGAATTTGCTCTGAGCTACAGGAGGCCAGCGATAATGAGCAGTGCGATTGCAACCACACTCCCTCCAAGAAACCATGGGCGTGCCTTCGTTGCAGCCACCACTGCTGATTGTCCCGGCTTACTACTGGTGAGTCGACGGAAGCCGAAGAAGAGTACAACTGCAAGGACAAACCATAATCCAACCATTAGTAGTACGAGATTTCCCCGGCTGCTTGACTGGAGTGTTTCGACGGTATAGAGTGTTCCTGCGAGATGTCCCCCGCTAAACATCAACAGGAGAACTGAACCAACTGTGAGATACCAGAATCGCCGTGCGATAAGGGTCAAGCCATCGATGCTCAGCAATTCGTTACGAGCTGCTGGGATAACAGCACCAGCGATCACTAATGTTCCACCTGTCCAGATCGCGGCGAAGATCGTGTGAACGGTCATCGCCACATCATGAATGCTTGCCATCAGTGTGCTCCTGTATATTGTGGCGTGTCTGGGGTAATAGTTCTGCCAGTCTGAGGCGGCCACATTCAACCAACGAACACTAGATTAGCTCGAACACAGTGGAACAGAGTAGTTATCAACAAGCCGAGAGCACACACCTGAGTATGTGTCCGTTGCCGCCAACGACCAGTAATGTTACTTGTCCGAATTGTGGGGGCGAACAATGTTCAGACGGTCGGCGCTGAACCGGGTGAAAACCCGGACTATGAGTGTCTCACTTGTGAGAAAGTCTTTGAATAGGTNGTACGCTCGGAGCGATTTCCCGGAGCGTCAAAGGTTGGAAAGAGGTACCTTTTGGACATCGTAATCCTTCACCGAGACTATATTCCCTTTCAACCCTGCCGAGTTTAGTTGTTTAACCGCCCGGTTGGGAGTAGGGAATGAAATGAGGACCAGAGGACTACGACAAAAGCCATCGAGGAGTACGACTCCTGGCCAACTGGTCCGATGGTTCACCGCGGTCGGTGGAACTGGAGAGAACCAAATTGGTCGGTTCGTGAACGTAGACCTACTTCAGGTGCCGTACCACCATGGCATCACCTCTATAGAGTTCATGACGAACCAAACATTGAATCGATGCCCTCTATTCTGATATCAGGTAATAATCCTTGTGACCGTCCGCAGCGGCTCGAGTCAACCAGCAATCAGCGAGTATCGTTTGCTCGCTAAGGAGGGCGATCCATCTGTTGGGGGAAGTCCATGGGTCGGAGAGCACTGGTCAGCACTTAACGGGAGCCGGCAGACTAGACTGATTTGAGTGAGGCAGACATGAAACGTATCGAGGACGATACAGAGTGACCCACGGCTTTTTACTGATTCAGGGACGGTTTAATTGCAAACAGCGGGCCGAAGTAGCTCAGCTTGGCCAGAGCAGCTCCCTTGTAAGGAGCTTGTCGGGGGTTCAAATCTCCCCTTCGGCTTTTCAAAATCCGAGCGACGAAGGAGTACACAGTTTCGCCGAAGAACGACCTCTACCACGGTTAGAAGTCGAACGAGTCCAAATTTAAGTCCTGAGGTCGAGTTGCAGTACTGCCGCTTGCAAACCAGTAAAGACTGTTTGTTCAAAAGGATAGTTCTGACATCATCGGAACAGGGATCTCTTGGACAGAGTTCGCGTCCGAAGTCCAACTCCTTCGCACTGCGAATAAATGCCACGAAGGCCTAAGACAAGCAATTCTATTCCCTCAATCGTTCACTTTCACCCTGCATACAGCTCAAGTTTATCGTCTAAAAAGGCCTAAACAATTCGAGGAATCTGGAGCAATGATTACCGATAAGCATGTCGAGAATCCGCAGACTGCAATCTGCATTCGGGGTATCAACAGAACGCACTCAGACGGAACCGAAACAGCGCGTCGACCCGCAAGCGATCGACCACGAGCTGGCAATGGAGAATCAAGCGCATGAACGAATCCCAATCGCTGCAACGGACTGCCGATATTAGAGGAACCTTGAACTCAGAAGACACGGCTTCGGTGGAGATAGAGTCTGTCAATTCATCGCCATCGGTGACTGAGAATGGCAAGTTACCTTTCGGAAGGACCGACGACTCGACTTTCGCCATCGAGACCAATGGTCTCAAAAAGTCATTCGGAGAAACGAACGCCGTGGACGGCGTCGATCTTCGGATACCTCGGGGTTCAGTGTATGGGCTTTTGGGCCCCAATGGTGCTGGCAAGACCACGATAATCCGAATACTCACCACGCTGCTCCGCCCAACCACCGGTACGGCGACTATCCTTGGATACGACGTCGTCGAGGACGCAGCCGAAGTCCGTGCAAAAGTGAGTCTCACAGGTCAGTATGCATCAGTTGATGAGGACCTCACTGGACGAGAGAATCTCGTCCTCGTGGGACGTCTACTCGGGTTTTCCTGGCGCGCTGCAAAGGAGCGTGCCGACGAACTACTCGCTGCCTTCGGTCTTGAGGAGGCTGCTACGCGCCAAGTACGAACATACTCCGGTGGTATGCGGCGTCGACTCGATGTCGCCGCGAGCCTAGTTGTTACGCCCGAGGTACTCTTTTTAGACGAGCCAACAACGGGACTTGACCCCCGAAGTCGAAACCAAGTCTGGGTCATCATTCGAGCTATCGCCGCCGAGGGAACCACTGTTCTTCTCACCACGCAGTACCTTGATGAGGCAGATCGTCTCGCTGACCGACTCGCCGTCATCGACAACGGCCATGTCATTGCAGAGGGGACAAGCCGCGAACTGAAGGCCGCCGTAGGTGCGAGTACTCTCACTGTTCAGCTTCAGGACCCGGAACGTCGAGAAGAGGCTGAAGCCATCCTACGGGACCACTTCGGAGAGGCTGTCTACCATGGATCTGACCGAGATACCCTTTCGGCGAGCGTTCCACACGATGAGGAGCCAGTAGCGGTGCTGACAGCACTCTCGGATGCTGGTGTGAGCGTCGCCGAATTTTCGCTTGGGCAGGCGAGCCTTGATGAGGTTTTCCTCGCACTCACCGGTCAACCCGCCGAGGATACAACTGAAGAGGTGGCCACATGAGCAGCGAGACCACTCCCTCAAACAATATCGTCGAGGACGATCTCGACGATGTCCTCTCGCAAATCGAACGGCCGTCTCGTCCAAGCCCAATCTCCGCCTCACTTGCCCTTGGGTGGAGAGCACTCCTGAAAATCAAGCACGTGCCGTTTCAACTTCTTGATGTCACGGCATTCCCGCTGATGTTCACGTTGCTATTTACGTTCTTGTTCGGGGGCGCTCTCGCCGGATCACCACAGCAGTACATCCAGTTCCTGCTGCCGGGTATCCTCGTTCAATCCATCGTCTTCATTACCGTCTACACAGGCGTCGGGCTCAACACGGATATCGACAAGGGCCTGTTCGACCGCTTCCAGTCACTCCCAATCTGGCAGCCTGCGCCACTAGTCGGAGCACTCCTTGGCGACGTGCTTCGCTACTCGATGGCGGCAGTCATGGTCGTTGGACTCGGTGTCGTTCTGGGTTTCCGTCCCAGAGCCGGAATTATAGGAGTAGTCCTAGCGCTCGCACTCGTCCTCATCTTCGCATTCAGTGTCTCATGGATCTGGGTTCTCGCAGGGTTGCTCGTTGATACCCCAGAGTCCGTCATGACGGCGAGCTTTCTCGTGCTCTTCCCGCTGACATTCGTGAGCAATATCTTTGTCAACCCGGCAACTATGCCGTCGTGGCTCCAGACCGTGGTCAGTGTGAATCCCGTCACGCATCTCACCGACGCCTCTCGGGGTCTCATGCATGGGAATGTGGCCTTGATGGATGTGACATGGGTGCTCATCGCTTCTGCGTTAATCGTCGTCGTGTTCGCACCGCTCTCGCTCTATATGTATCGCAAAGAGCGGTAGGTGCACAAACCAGGCTCAAATGAGAGCGCTAACGACCAGCAGTAGAAACTGATCGACGCAACCGAGGGCACGTACCTCGTCAATGCGGGCACCGGCACGGGCAAGACGTTCACCGTCACCAGACGATACGCGAATATTCTTGATCAGAATGGCGTCGAACCTGACGATCTCCTCCTGTTGACCTTCACGAACCACGCTGCCGACGAGATCAAAGACTGGACAACCGTCAAGAATGCTGCTAGAGTTATTTCTCTTATAAAGTACCCCAGCTTGAAAACCGCCATCAGCACGAGCGCAATAGGACTAACTATTGCAAGTCCTAGAGTCGATTTCCGATATCAGAACAGTCCAACGCGCCGCCAACGGCGATAGATGTAGAGAAACAGGATCGGGAAGAAAAATGACCCGAGAATGTAGTAGACCCAACTCGGATTCCAAGACATCGAGGAGTGGCGGATCGCTCGTATATCCATGAACAGACAGGCGAGTATTCCGAGCACAAGGAGAACATTTAGTCCGGCAAAGACGAGTGAGGCGTCAGGTGGCGTGAGCTGAATATAGAGAACTAGCACGATGAAAACACCGATAGCAGCGAGAATCGGCTCGGTCTTGGTCCATATACATAGCTGGTAACTGCCAACTAGTTCAATAAGATATTCATTCGTGGTGTTGCCATCATGTTCCTAGCTGAGGGCTGGGAATGCACGCGGTTGTCCGGGGCCTTCTCCCGGACATCGGCTCACTTTCTTGAGTTACATCCACGCTCTCAAGGTCGCCATATATAGCTTACCACCTCACGTCAAAGAAAGAACAGACAGGTCATAGAATCTGTAAGCCCACGTCTTAGAACAGACCTTCGTTACAGTCATAGACCGAGCCAGACCCGGAGTAGCGACTGGCCACCTCCACATATGTCAAGTCACCCCCACAGGTGGCCGTCACCAGTGAGACAATACCATCACTACGGCGAACAGTAACAACCACTGCGAAATTTGTAGACGAGGTACTGATATTGCTCACATTTGTCTCACTCGGATTCAGCGTATACTGACCATGAAGCCGAGCCGAATTAGGGAGTTTTACCCTTGAGTACACATGCCGAACGCCGGGATCATATGTACTCAAGCCAGGACCTATATCGCCACGTCCGACCTGACCATCGGGAGTCACGAGCGACATATTCGCTGGCAGCTCAACAACAGACACCTCAAACGTTTGTGTGACGTTCGCCCCATTTGTCACATTAAGATGAACTGGACCACCTTGGTTAGATGGTTCCGTGAGCGTATCCGCTGAACACCCAGCTAAGGTGAGCAAAGCCACGATACAGACTATCAGAAGGATCTTCACCCAACTCTCTTTTTGCCAGCCATCAGAAAAAGCATCCATTATCTTGTACCCAATCTAACCGATACCATATAAGAATGGGCACAGAAAACAAGATGTCGTAGTCAGGGGACAACTACGACATTCCTTCTATTCGCTAGCGCTTCCTGCCCACCATTCGCGACAACCAACCCACCCTGTCCAGAGTATACCGACTGTGATGACTACGAATCCAAGATCAGCCAAAGCACCGAATGTCGAATACTGCTGGAAAATGCTTGTATAGCTGTCCAGGACGACCCAGGTAATGAAATAGAGCAAACAAACCATCCGAATACGAGTTCTACTGATCATGTTCCTCCACTCTCCCGGCGGCCGAGTGTACACTGACCAACGAACACCGTCCTCGAATGTACAGCAATTTACTCATGATGCTCCCAGCTACCCCTACAGAACCCATATAACCCTCACCCACCTCATGAATCCTTCACCTATCTCTCACCCGCCGCGAAAGGTCAACATTCGCGTAAGGACAGCCAACCTGTGACACGACGCGATACATACCTGAAAGTCCACCGAGCCAGAGCAGCACAACATTTTACGATGGAGGTAGGTCAACCACTCAGTACCGACCAACAGAAATGAATAGACTAGATTTTGTCGCTGCAATCGTGTTCCTTCTGCTCTCAGTAACCGAACTCTATTACCTTACATACCTCGGTCACCCTGGCTATGCTGGAGGTGTTCTGGGGGTGATCATCTCTGGAGTGATAGGCACCCTATTCCTCGTTCTACAGCCGGTCCGCCGCTGGAGCCTCATGGTAAGGCTCAGATAGAATCTCGTTCTGTCAGGCGCTCCCGTAGATAGAACGTCCAAAGAAATCCAACGCTACTGAGAAACAGCCCAGCGTACCCAGCCTCCTGAAGAAGCGGATACTGGGCGGTCAGATCCGTATATCCAATGACCAGAAAAAACACGACCATGTACAGCGGATAGATCAGTTCCCAGCGTCGTAGTTTAGGCATACTTGTCTATCACTCTCTCCTCACCTAATCCGTTTCATGTACCTTGTTAGTGCCTTTTGGACATCGTAATTCATGTTCATAGGGGAGTATGCTTTCCCAGCTACACACTGGTTAGCAACGGCAGCTGAAGGAGATCGTCATTCCTTCCTCCGGATAATTCGATCTTCAATACCGACTGCGAGTCCTCCATTATTTGCGTGGGTGACGAGATTATCATACTGCAAACCGTGATAAGATACTACATCTCCTTCCGTCAGTGTTGACATCGCATTAGCGACGACGAAGTATTTCTGAATCGCTAGAGTGTACTCGCGCTCCTCGGAGAGTGGTTCGTCGTTGATACGGATCTCTTGGAATGTGTTCGTCGTATCATCCCAGACGATTGATGCACCAGAGACGGACAGATGCCATCGATCATCGGTAGCTGAGGGACAAGCAACGACGAAGGCTTCTCGCAACGCAGCTCCAGATACAGAAAGCGTCGTTAATCGGTTACCGAATGGTGACACAGAAATCACGTCCCCAGCAGAGACATTACCCCCAAGCGGAGCACCTGACCGAAGGGAACTGGCATGCATTACGCCTACATCAGCGTCAGTTGCTGCTCGATATGCATCAGCGACGAAGTTCCCGAGTCTCGATTCACCTGCCGTAAGCGTCTCTCTATCGCGGATAATTGGCTCGTCGACCTGAGCGATGGAATCGTCGAGCCCGAGCGCTTCTCGAACCCGAGTGTAGGTATTGAGTAGAGTCTGATGAGGTGGTATCTCTATCGAGTCATGGAACGTGTATTCGCCCTCGGTGGTCGCTTCTACAATACCGGTTCCTCCCGTTCGAACGAGTAGTGTTCCGTCGTGTTTTCCAGCATACTGCTTGTGGCGGTGGCCTCCGACCACGATATCAGCATCAGCGGCGGCTGCTATCTCTGGGTCATCACGCCCACAGTGGGAAACTCCGATCACGTAGTCGACCTGTTCACGAAGGTCAGCGGCAGCCTTTTGTGCGGCATCGATTGGGTCAGTGGCTTGGAGAGTGGATGCGTTCGGCGTAATTTCCGGGATCTGGGTGGTTGTCACGCCAAAGACACCAACACGGCCTGCACCCGTCTCAAATATACGTGTGGACTGAACACCTTCCTCAGCCCCGAACAACCCGTCATCATCATGGAGGTTTCCACACGTCCAGCCGGTGGGGAGATCACGAACCAGGGCTTTCCCATTAGTAGGTCCGTGGTCGAGGTCATGATTCCCGAACGTCTCGATGTCCGGCTCAATGATCCGATAGAACGGGGCAGCGATCGCACGTCCGGAACGAGTTGGCAGTTCGATTCCCTGCTTGTTGTGTGAAACGGTCGCTGCGACCCCGAGAGCGGTATTGTCACCAGCACCAACTACGAGTGTCTCGTCATCTCGTTGCGACAGAAGAAAGCTACCAAGTCGAGCAATTGATTCCGGTTCGTCGTAAATCCCTTCGAGATCCGAATACCCGAGTATAGTGAGCGAACCAGTCATACAATAGATGATCTCTTGCCGATATGGTATGTAATGACCGAATCACACCCGACTATGCTCACACGCGTCGTCTATTCGAATGAGACTACTGGCCGGTAGTGGCCGTCGAAGATCGATGTAGAGAGGTATCTCAGTGGATAGTAATCGGCGAGAGTCCTCACAGCGGTTATTTCTTGTATGACCCTTCCGCAGCGTAGGGTGTGAGTGCTGGCTCGTCACTCGATACAGACATTAGCAATGAGATCGTTGCCGAGATGGTTCAGTTGCTCCAGCCATCGTGGAGCGTAGAGGCTGTGACTCGGGCAGCCAACGGCACCGACTTCGTAGCCAGCGTCGATGTTCAAACGCCGGACGGACCCATAACCACGGTTCTCAAAGCAACAACGGCCGATCACGTTTCCTCGGAGACGGCCCTCGCAGAGCCATGTATTCTCGAATTTATCGGGAGAGAAACCTCGATACCAGTTCCGACTGTATTTGGCTACGGTGATGATCACGACGAGTATCCCACGCCGTTTTACCTGATGTCTCACGTTGAGGGAGAGAACTACGAGGGTCGGATTCGCGACCTCCCAAAAACTGCGCGCATGGAGATCTTTCGTGAGGCAGGCCAGAATCTCGCGGAGCTCCATACTCTTGGGCCGCTCCCTAAATCCGGCAGAATCGGTGTCGTCGACGGAGAGCTCGCTATACTGGATACTGACGAATTCCCATCGTACGAGTCGTTTCACGGACGCTTGCTGGCATCCTACGAAGACAATTTAGATAGTCTCGCAAGCGGAGGCCATTTTGTAGATCTCGCCGATGATAAAACCCGTTTTGCAGACCTTGTCCCGCCCCTCCGACAGTACCTTCAAGAGACGATTCCGGAACTTCCGACTCCTGAGTCCTCGACATACAGCCATGAAGACTATCGTTATGGGAATCTCCTCGTTGAACCAACAACAGGCCGAACACAGGCTGTCCTCGACTGGGGAATCTTTAGCTCAGCCCCTCCCGCCTACAACCTCGCGAACACAGAATCACTGCTGCTCACGCCTGACGTCGACTCGTCGGAGAGAACTAACGAGCTGCGTCAAACGCTTCGACGTAGTTACGCCGAAAGACGGCCAGAGTGGTCGTTTGATGATGCTACCCTCAAACAAATGGAGGTATACCGACTCACGTGTCGTATCGATGCTATGGCGTGCCTCCCTCTTTGGCACCAGGATGCTACGCCCTCTGAGCGCGACGAACGTGCGGCCGAACACCGAGACTTCGTCCATCAGTATCTCTGAAGGAATGCCACTCAAGGGATTTCGAGAAAACTGAAACCGGCTGTTCACGGTTAGAGAGCAAAGGATGAGTAAGCGTGGCTCGTATCTTCCAGTCTGTCAACTACACTCATAACATGCGGGTCAATGGCACTCAGCGTCGCCAGCGTTTGATGTGAGAGAGCGTCTTCTTTGTGACCAAGCTTGGTGAGGCGGCGATCTTCAAAGAACTTGGCAAGGGGGCGAGTAAACGCGAGTTCGCCCACAGAGCCAACATTATTCGCACGATGGTCAGAGCGACCGACGACAATTGTGAGCGATACATCCAGGATTCGACCGAAGCTGCTATTGAGCGTTGAGCTACTGCAAGATATGTTGGCCTAGACTTGATTCTGAGATGTGAGCCCTAAAAACCGGGCTACGAGTGGCCAAGAAGTGGCTGCCGCACGCGCGTTTGCGGCCGGTGTACCACCATTTACATCGTTTGTTGGCTCTCCCGTATAGTCGCGATAGGGATATGGAAAGATATGTCCGGATTTACAAAACGTGCGAAGACCGTACGGCGACGAGTGATTTCGACGTTGTAGTCGGTCGATAGCAAGGGCCGCCACCGGGGGTGACGGCCATTGCTGATCGTCTGACCCGGTGAGCAACAAGACAGGCCCATCAATCTCTTCTACTGGGATGAGGGTATCTTCGAGCATTCGTTGCGGAACCTTCGAGCGAACCGAATTGGGGGTGGATTCAACATTGCATCGGTGTTGATACACCTGCTCTTGGACTGTCTCGAACACCCTTCGAACTCGGTTACCTTGCACGATCGGCGTCCCGTTGCGTGTCCATGCAGCTTTGTCGAGATATTCTCGTGGTGGTATCCCCCGCACTCCCGGTGCAATGAGGCCGCCCCCTGAGTAGCCAATAACTGTCGCAGGCCCCTCGTAATCAACTGCTGCAAGCAAAGCGGCTTCCACTCCGCGCGAGAAGCCAACAAGCCCGATGCCGGTGCTCTGGACTTGTTCCTTCCCCGTGAGCCATCGGATCGCCTTCGCGAAGTATTCGAGCGGGATGTCCTCGAGATAGTATGGGAGTCCAGGTCCATCGAAGTATTTCAGCGCAACTGTCGCGTATCCGTGTGTGGCCAATAGTTGACTCAGTTCGTGGAGAACGTAGGCTTGTGAGCCGTGGAGAGCTATCACTCCTGGGTGAGGCCCCGGTGTGGAGGGTATATACAACGTTCCAACCCGCGCCGACGGGACGACCTGGAACGGCGCCACGGGTGAGAGCGCCGATGGCCGACAGCTCAAGCGAAACCCGGCGCGGCGGCTGTTCGCGTTCACCTGGCAAGACGCTCACGGGCGGGACGCGTTTTACGCCCCGTGAGTATGACTTCAGGGAGACGGTTCAACGTAGTCGCGGGCTCTTCGCGCGGTGTCAACCTTGCCGGCGACGGTCGGCGAACTTTCGGGGCGCCTTACGCCAGTTGTACTCATGGAAGCGGAGCGACGGTGTCGCGTCGGTCGGAATCTGCCCGAACTCACGGAGGAACGAGCGGAGCCCGGACCGTCCACCGAAGTCGCCGACGAACCACAGGCAGACCCGCGGGAGCGTCACGCGGTCTCGGTCGGCGTCGTACTCGACGGTCCCGTTCAGATAGGTCTCAGTCGCGTTGTCCAGCGTTTCGTCGACGGTCTCGGGGGTGTAGGCGAGTACGGCCGGACAGCTTACCGCCCCACAGTTGAGCGCGAAGTGGATCCGCGGGTCGGCATCGAGGCGGTACGCCGCGGACAGGCCCGTCCGGCCGAGCCGAGGGAGATATCCCAGCCCATACTTCGACTTGCGCCCCCGAAGGATCCCGAGCTCGATGTCGTCTAGGCTCAACTCGACGCCGGCGACCGTGACCGCCGGAGCCCGGAAGAATCGCCACCGGGACTCGAACAGGGCGGGCCGTCGATCGAGCAGGAGCTGGACCGCCGCGTTGTAGACGTTCAACCAGAAGGCCAGCGCCGTCTGCCGCTCCGTCCGCACTGCCGAGAGCGACGGCTCGTTCAGATCGGCCAGCGACTGACGGAACTGTTCGGTGCGCTCCTTGCGGCGGACCCGTTCGAGCAGCCCACGGGCTAACTCCGTCGGCGCCGACGACGCCAGATCAAAGTCGCTATCGTCATCCACGGGGGAAGGTCCCGGAATGTCTGGGTCCGTGTCCGTCTCTCGGTCGTCGTCGCCGGATCGATCTCCCATCGTCCGCAACGAGAGAGCGGGTTGCGCGGACTCGCTCAGAGGCCAACTCCGACGTTCCACCAGGCGACCGTGACGACGAGCGCGAGCACGACCATCGCCAGAACCGACGGGAGGGGGCTCCGCTGTCGCGTGAGCGTGGTTCGACCCCAGACGAGAAAGGGGAACGCGGAGAGGTGGGCCGCGGCGACAGTCGTCGGGAGGACGCCGCCGGCCCACAGCGCCGCGGTGGTCAGCCCGGCGATTCCGGCAAGCGCGACGTACGCCCGCCGGATCCCCACGGGCGACCATCGGACGGCCAGCGTCCGCTTGCCGACCCGCTCGTCTGCACGACGGTCGGGCCAGTGAGTCGCCAGAAGGTTGCAGCCGACCACCGCCGCAAACGGGACAGTCGCGAGCACGGCGGCACCGGTCGGCGTCGCCACGACCGCGATCCCGTAGACCGGGAGCAGAACACCCCCCAGCGCCGTATTGACGAATTCCCCGGCACCGCGCCTGACCAGCGCCACGGGCGACAGCGAGTACGCCAGCCCGGCAAGCAATATTGCAACGAGCAAGCCCACCGCCGCAGGCGGCACCCGACTGGTCCCGGCGACGACCGCGATCACGATGGCTGAGAGCGAGAGAGCGGCGACGGTCGCCCCCCGGAGGAACAACCGCGTCAGTCCTGTACGTGCGAGCGCCCCGCTTCCGCCCGAAAACGGTGTGCGTTCGGTCAGCGCGTCCGTGTCCGCGTCCGCGTACTCGTTCGCGTAGTGGATCGTTACCGCGACCGGCAGCAACGCGACCGTGCCGGCAAGGACACGCGACGCGAACGCTGGAGCGGTCACGTCCGCTGGTGTCGCCGCGGTCGCAGCCCCAGCGACCAGCGGTGGTCCGGCGGTCGACATACCGGCCCCGAGCAGGTAGACGAGGACAACCAGCGCGACCTGACTCGGTCGACTTGCCGCCCACAGTGCCCACAGCCGTGGCAGCCGGTTGACGACTCGTAAGCGGACGGACGAGATCGTCATGAGTGCCGTTGTGGCCGCGGCGCCGGTAGCTCTGTCGGTAAGGTTCAATACTGCTCGCTCCGGACTATCCTGTAGATGACACGAGCGGCGGCAGTCGATGGATTCCAAATGTTCGTCGACCGGACGGCCGAAGCGACCCGCCGGGAGTTCAGCGTAGAGCAAGCGCTCCGTGGGACAGGGCTCGGCCCAGGCGGCGCGGTCGTTGACCACCTCCGGCGCCACGCCGACGCGCTGGAACGGCACGTCGTCGAACCGGAACTGGAAGCGTACCGCCGGCACTCAGTCGAACAGTTCCGCGTCGTCCTCACAGCCGTCGAGAGCGACCGTCCCGTCGGGGCGTTCGAGAAGGATCTGCTCGAATACGACAGCATGATGCAGGCGCTGGACCGCGACTTGCCGTCCGAGCGGCGCCGCGCTGTCGTTGAGGACGTCCTCGACCGCCTCCAGCGACTCGGCGACGGGGTCGAACCCATCGTCGAGCGGCCGGAAGACGAGTTCTGGCCGGCCGTCAAGGGCGCGCTCGACCAGGAAAGTGTACGTTCGCTGGTAGAAACGGTCGTCCCGTTCACCGGCCCCTTGCGGCGCCACCGCGACACGTTCGCCTTCGAGGTGCGTATCGACCCCGCTGACGTACTCTCTAGTCCGCTAACCGGTCGGCTGCCGGCTGTCTCGCTCGACTACACTGACGAGGTGGTCCGCGCGATGCGCCGCGCCGAACGACAAGTCGTCCACGAGACCAAATCCGACGTGAGCGAGCGGTTCGACTGAACTGGACAGTCGTCCTGTTCCCCGGTCGCGAGGGCAGCAGCCAAGAGCCTGGAGTCCGATGATGGAAGTAATGGACACAACTGCCCCGGAGTTTTCGCTACCAAACGCGGCTGCGGGGCCAGACCCGTTCTCCGTTGCCCACCTCCCGCCGGAGACCCGGTTCGCAGTCCTGTTCTTCCAGCGAGATCACTACTGTACGAACTGCCGGAACCAGGTACAGGAAATCGCCGACCGGGTCGAAGCGTTCAGAGCCCGGGACGCAGAACCAGTCTCGGTCGTGCCGGAGCCGTTGGACCGCGTTGAGCAGTGGCAGGCGGAGTATGACCTGCCGTACCCGCTGCTCGCGGACGCAGACGCCTCTGTCGGTGACGCCTACGACCAGCCAGTGCGCTTCAGCCTGCTCGGCGCCCTGTCGGACTTCCTGGGCCGGATGCCACAAGTTGTGATCCTTGACCGGAACGGAAGTGAGGCCAACCTCGAGGTCGTCTACACGTACAGCAGTGACTCGACGTTCGACCGTCCCAGCATCGACGAGTTGCTCGCGACGCTCGACGACCTCGCGGCGGACGGAGAGACCACATCCGCCGACGGCTAATCCACAGAGCCAAAAAAGTCACCGTCCCGATTCTCTGCCTCGGTAGTCGACACGAAAGTCGTCTGCGTGGTCTTCGACGAACGTTCTCATTCTCCGAGGCCGTCGACCGAGGAGTTTCCGGCTGTCGTCGGTCACGCGGGCAGCTAATCCGAGGCGTGCTGTGGTATATATGCCACACATGAGTGCAATGAATCCCAGAGGTTTCCCTCGACGGCGCATCCGTCGTCCGAACGCTAACAGGGATGGGTTTGGATAACTAATGAATCGATCTAGAACGTCGCTGAAGATGGTGGCGACCTCCGCATAGTCCACCACTTCGGGTCCTGTGAGATCGTAGGCTCGATTCACATGTCCGGACTCGGTCAACACGATTGCTGCTGCTTCACCGATGTCCCGCGCGTCCACGAAACTGGTCTTCCCGTCCCCAGCTGGCACGAAGATCTCGCCGTGTTCGACGATATCTCGGCAATGGACTTCGAGGAGGTTCTGCATGAAAAACGACGCTCGCAGTAACGTGTATTCCATATCTGTCGCCACGATTCGGTTCTCGATCCAGTGGTGAGGGATGAAGACGTTCTTCTCTGCACCGATCGCCGAAAGGTAGGCGATATGGCCGACACCCACACGGTCCGCAGCCTCGACAAACGAGCCAATCTTCGATTTGTCCACGACCGACGGTCGAACGAGGAAGACGCCATCGACATCTGTCAGTGCACGACCCCAGGTTTCTGGCTTCGTGAAGTCGAACTTGATCACTTCCCCAGCGTCAGCGATTTCTTTCGAGACCGTTTCGGGGTCACGAACCCCGATCGTGATGGCGACGTCACGGTCTGAAAGGGCGGCGGCAACATGTTGACCGACAGTTCCGGTCGCCCCAGTGACGAGTATCGACACCGTCACTGTTCGGCCCTCCAATAGACGAGCACCCAAAGCGACACCGCTGCGACGACCACATGCATCGCCATGAGGACGATAACGGCAAGCAGGGTCGCAGCTGGATCGATTGCGAGCAACGCAAGGTCGGGAACGAGAGAAAGGAGTAACACGCCAACGGCCACCCGCACGAACGTCCGATCAGCATCACTGACGAACCGACCGAGAAGCCAGTAGACGACTGTTGCCCCACCTGCCCCGAGTGCCGACAGGAACGCAACGGGCGGGATAGTCAACGCACGGAACGCGGGAGCGATACCGAGAGCGTCCACGCCAAGCACGAGTACTACGTTAGCGAGCACAGCGATCACGACAGCAAGCCCGCCTCGCACCGGTACAGAAGGTGATCGGGAAGTAGTGTATACGGAGCTCATCATGTGTCTGCGATCTTTGGCATCTCGTGGACGTACAGGTCGTCTTCAAGACAGTTGAGGATGAACTCGGCGACGTTCGCCCGCGCGGCGGTGTCGCGCATGCCTAGCGAGAGGTCCGTCCCGTGGTGGAACTCGCCCGTATGGGCGTCTTCAGTGAGACGCGGCCCACGCACGACCGTCCATCGAGTGTCGCTATCTTTGACTAGTTCGACCTGATTGCGAGCGTCTTCGAGCACTGTACGTGCTAGCAGTTTCAACAGTGTACCCATCATCCGTCCGCCGAGAGTCACCGATTCTCCATCCTCCCGGACACCCGCACCGACCAGCGTCACGAACCGCTCGACACCGTGTTGATCCATCGCCGCGAGCATGCGTCGGCCAGCTTCTGTTAGCAGGTCGTCTGGCCCATCGGAGTTTTGCGCGAGGACGCTGACGACGGCATCGACGGGGTCGCCGTCGCCAGCGATAGCGCGTTCGACGCCCTCACCAGTGTATGCATCACCTTCGGTTATACTGACCTGGTCCTCATTCCGAAGTATGGGTGAGAGACCGATTGCATCCCGGATGAAGCCAACCACCTCGTGTCCACGTTCGACTGCCTGCTCAACGAGTGGTTGACCGGTTCGTCCGGTCGCACCGAGTACTGCGATTCGCATACGCGAAATACCATCTCAGAGCGTATATACTTGCAACTTCGAAGTTTCGAAGTATTGGACTCTGAGATGCTCAATGACCAAAGATACAAATACACAAGTAACGACAGTCAAATACTCATGACAGGACCGAGCGAGCAGGCGGACGTTCCTGATTTGAGCGCGGGGTTGTCCCGTGAGGAAGCGAGTGCGCTTCGTGAATCATTCGGCGCCGAGGAGCAGAAACGCATCAGTCAGACGGTCGCAGAATTGCTCGACCTTCTCGGGAAAACCCACACGATGGCGGTTCTCAGTGCGTTCGCATTCGCCGAGGGACCGCTCCGATTCAGCGACCTCGAAACCGAACTCGACGTCGCGCCGAACACACTCTCGACACGATTACAGGACTTGACAGAAGCAGGGCTGCTCGACCGTGAGGCCTACAACGAAGTCCCTCCTCGCGTGGAATACACACCGACAGAGAATGCGGAATCGCTGTTCCCCGTGTTCGCCCACCTTCACCACTGGGCAATTGAGTACGAACTCTAACTTCGATGGCTCTTACCTAACCTGATGAAACAACCATCTGTCTACTGATATTATTACCAATTGATATCCAAGACTTAGAGGGTGTGTTCAGCAGTGAATCTCACAAATAGTACTAATCAGTAGTGTAGACCTCAGCCCAGAGATAACCGATTCCGATTAGCGAGTAGATTATACCTAAACCGGTACCTTTTGGACACCGTCGTTTGAACCCCCTACTCATTCCCATTGATGATGTGTTTCTTATTCTATAAATGACAGGGATCTCTGAACCCTTCTGCGCATCTCATCCGAACACCTGTTACGACCGATGCATGGATGTCCAGGTATCCTATACAATCGTTTCTTACTCATAAGAGGTATACAACTCAGTTCTGCGGGGGTTGGGAGAGTATGTATGAAGATAGGACTAGAGGCCGAATACTGGGTCATCGACGAAACGGGCGCGCTCTGCGATGGGCGAGAACTCCTCGACGCGCACGAGTA
>NZ_AOMB01000038.1 GCF_000336675.1 Halococcus hamelinensis 100A6
CTCACCGATCGTGAGCGAGCGAGGCCGACTCCTCGAACGAATTTATGGCGATGGGATCAAACCCGCGACACAGTGTGCTGGAACCCATATTCACTTCGACGCCGTGGACATCCCGCGGCAGGTGAACCTCCTGACCGCGCTCGACCCGGTGCTCGCACTCGTAAGCTCCTCCCCGTTCTACGCGGGCGAACATCCGATGCACAGCGCGCGTCCGTACGCGTATCGCTCGCTCTGCGGCGATGCGTTCACTCGATTTCGCGACCTCCAGGAGTACACGGTCGACACCGCCACGTGGGACGAGCGACTCGCCGGTGAATACGAGACGTTTCGGACGCTCGCGGCCGACCGAGGCGTTTCCGAGGCCGAATTCAGGGCCCACTTCCAACCCGAGAACGCGATGCCGATGCCGGTACGCGTCCGACGACGGTTCTCTACTGTCGAATGGCGGGCACCCGATACGGCTCTGCCATCCCAGGTAGTGCGACTCGCCATGGACATGTCCCGAATCGTCGAGCAAACGGCCTCGAAGTCCGTCGAAGTCGGCGAACCGGGTATCGACACCGATCGAATCCGGATCCCTGCCTTCGAGGAGCTTCTGCAGCTCACGGCAGCCGCGATGGAAGACGGGCTCCAGTCCCCGGTAGTGTGGGAGTATCTCGAAGCGATGACCATCGATCCAGCCGACTACCGACCGATTGCCGACGAGATCGACCGGCACTCTCCCATCTCGGTTGCCGACGCGCGACGCATTCGACTCGAATACGCCGACCGACTCGAACGCGACGTCGCGACGCTGTCGATGGGTACCGAAACACGACAGCACTCACCGCCGAGCATCCTGACGGACGGTCTGCAGGCTGCAACCGAGCGGCTGCGACCGTGGTGAGTGTCGTGAAAGCAGGTTCCCGTTGTGGGTACCCGTCGGCTCGACCAGCTACTCACCCACGGTATCGACGCAGCTACAAGAGACAGATCGATGGTGGTGTCTGAGGGATTGCTTGTGGCTAACACGAGGCCGCTTTTATCGAATTCCGGGACAGTGTGACAGAAGCACACATATAATGTGTCCGGGGTATTGGAGGCATCAACGCCAGAGTGGGTGTAGGTGGTTGGGATGAAGTATGCAAGCCAGTGGACGGAGAACTCCACACCGGGGAAGGAGACTCGTACGTCCGAACAGAGCCGTCATCAGCGCCGAGGGGATCGAGCATCGAGGGGGACCGGGCGATGAGCCTCATCGCGACCTACCGAGTCGACACCCCGGTCTACGACTCGCTTTTCGAGGAGGTCCCCGACCTCCGACTCGAGATCGAGCAAGTCGTCGCGTGCAGTCCCGACACCCTCTCGGTGACGGTCTGGGCTGAGACGGACCACTGGACGGCGTTCGAAACCGAACTCGAACGCTCGGATATCATGCACGGAAACCGGTATCTCCGCTCGGAAGACGACCGAGCACTCTACCAGATTCGGGTGCCCGTTTCGGCGACCAGCTACTGGGACTGGACCTCCCTCGGGAGTGTCCTCCTCGGTGCGACCATCACGCGTCACGGAGCGACGGTCCGAATGGAGTTCCCAGATCATGAAGCCCTGAGTACGTATCGGGACTGGTGTCTCGAANGCGACCATCACGCGTCACGGAGCGACGGTCCGAATGGAGTTCCCAGATCATGAAGCCCTGAGTACGTATCGGGACTGGTGTCTCGAACACGATAGAGACTTCTCGCTGAACAGCCTTACCGACGCTCGCTCGGAGTCTACGCTCGACTCCCAGTCCCTCACGTCATCGCAGCGCGAGATCCTTTCGTTGGCTATCGAACATGGGTACTTCGGTATTCCGCGTGGGATCAGCATGGTCGAGCTCGCTGCGGAGTGTGGGGTCTCCGACCAGGCGGCATCCGAGCGGCTCCGGCGTGGTCTCTCGAATCTTCTCGGAAACGGCATATTCGAGACCCTCTGGGCCGCGCCTTCAGAAGACGCTCTCGAAGCAGAGTAAGTGGCACCCGGTCAGTACGGTGGTTGGAAGTACTGACCGAGGGCCACTCCTCCCTTCTACCCCATCGGCTAAAGACCTTTTGTGAGGATTCGGGTGACAGGAACGCCGCTCGCTCAACACGGGCCCGTTCAACGACTTGGACCGTTCGTGAAGCGGGTGAGTTTGCTTGGAACAGCACCGCAGGGAGGGGCCGATTCGGGGAGAGACATATACGCGCTCACGACGGACTACGCAATCGGTGGTTGGACCATGGTAAGCGCGGTCGAAGCGGAGGCGATAGAGCTGCTCCAGGAGCTCGGGCTCAAGGAGTACGAAGCGAAGTGTTTCGCGGCACTCACGAGGCTCCCATTCNGAGCTGCTCCAGGAGCTCGGGCTCAAGGAGTACGAAGCGAAGTGTTTCGCGGCACTCACGAGGCTCCCATTCGGGACGGCGAAGGAGATCAGCGACACCGCGGAGGTTCCCCGTACCCGCGTCTACGAGGCCGTTCGAGTCCTCGAATCCAAGGGATTGGTCGAGATCCAGCAGGGGAATCCACAGTATTTCCGCGCCGTCGGGGTCAACGAGGCGGTCGTCGTGCTCGCAAACCGCTATTCGTCGCGCATCGACGAACTGGACCAGGCGCTGCACGACGTCGAGAGTCGACAGGAGAGCACCGAGCAGAGTCCACACGAGGTCTGGTCGCTTACCGGTGCCGCCTCGATCGTAGCGCGTGCCCAGGAGATGGTCAACGCCGCGAACGAGGAGGTGTTCCTCATCGTCGGGTCCCAATCCGTGCTCACCGACGACCTCTATGAGAGCCTCGAAGAGGCCGCCGCGACTGGAACGGACGTGCTCGTTGGCGCGCTCCAGTCGGAAACCCGCGACGCGATCCGTGACCACGTCCCGAGCGCGGAAGTGTTCGAAACCGGTCTCGGGTGGCTTGAGGGTCCTGTGACGGGGGTGGAGGAGGCCTCGATCGGAGTGCTACTAATGGTCGATCGGACCGAACTCCTCGTGAGTTCGCGGACCCCGACTGACGGTGGTGAGCCAACTGAGCGGGCGATACATGGGACTGGTTTCTCGAACGGGCTCGTGGTGATCGCTCGACGGTTGCTCTCCTATGGGTTACAAGATATACAGGACCCAGCCAGAGAGGAGTAGGTACGCGACAGCGGATCACCTGGCTGCTGTCGGTTCATTGCTTGCTACCAGCAAGAGTCGCTATCTGTGGACTCATCTCGGGAGCCGTCCACTACCGGGTGAAGGGTACTTGGAGACCGAGGGGATGCTTTGGTCATCGTTCGCGAGAACCACTTTGGTGTGCCGTCAAACGAGAACTCATCCGATGAGTCGGATAGCATGAAAAACAGACTCTCATCCACGCTCGACAATATCAACCGCCGATCGGTTCTCAAGGCGAGTGCAGCGGGCGTTGTCGGCTCAGTGGCTCTCACACAGCCAGTAGCTGCCAACTGCGATAACCGATTGGAGTTTCCTGACCAGAGTTACACTCAAGAGAGCGTCGAGAGCGTTCGTATCGATAAAGTCTGTATCGATCCAGACAGAGGCCCTCTCCGGGTCCACGTCAACGGCGGTGGCGTGACCGGGACGTCAGAACTCCTGGAAGGTGGGATCTACGATACACCGATCTCCGTCTCACTGGACACACCACTGACTCAGACCGCAACACTGACCGCGACGCACGAGGGCACCGACAGCGAGGAGGTAACTCGCGACCAGGCACGTATCGAGGTCGATAGCTCCCAATCGGGAGACGACGGAACCGATGAACCAGATGGAGCATTCACCCGGTTCGAAAGTCAAGTTACGGATGGGACCTACGTCGTCGTTGACGAGGCGAGACTCACCACTCCAGGCTTCGTCTCGGTTCACATCGCGCGACCCGAGGAGGGAATCGCGGACGTCGGCTTCATCAACCCGGAAAATGGCGAGGCACAGAACGCTGCTGCGACCATCATTGGGTTCTCCGAATTCCTGGAGCCTGGGACCTACGAAAACGTTCATGTTCCGCTCTTCGAAGATGAAGAACTCGATGCAGTCAGCGGCGAGATCGACCGACTCCCCGAGCCAGCGGTCCTGGTTTCACTCCCTCACGAGGATTCCAACGGGAACCGGGAGTGGGATTTCTACGACGAGACCGATGAGGACCCGGCATACGACTTCGGCGATACTACATTTGCGCCCCCGCTCGATCGGCCAACCGATATTGCAGGAGTCGTTCCGTTAGCCGAGAACACGGATCAGTTCGAGATATCTCGCTGAACTAACTGAAATCACTGCCGACGCTATTTTCCCATCCGTCTTCGAAAACCCCTACTCAAGTAGCGGGAAACTTGTATCACCGGGGCTTCTTTACCAAGAAGAGAGCGTACATTTGTTTAGATATGTAGGGCCAATCGCTAGAATCATATGTTAATAGCATTCTAGCTCCAGCATCCCTGCACTTTTACCCCTCGATATAAAACCCTTGGACTGCCATGCAACGGAGACCGAGAGACCCATCCGACCAGCAACGGGTACATCCTCGACAAAACTCTATCGTGGAACGCGTCGGGGGTCCTATCGATGAGCTGTTTCGGTCGTTCGAACAGCAGTACGGCTGTCGAATACTGCGGTATTCGCTCGCATTCGTGTTCTTCTGGTTTGGGATCACGAAACCCCTCGGGATCTCCCCTGCGAACCAAGTAGTTCGCCCAGCGTTGGCCCACACGCCGGTTCTTAGCGAACTGATATCGTTTCCACTGTTCTTCTCGCTTCTCGGTCTCTGGGAGGCCTTAGTTGGAGTTGGATTGCTCTGGCGACGAACGGTGCGGGTAGCCGTCGGGTGTATGTGCCTTCAGATGGCGGCTACGTTCACTCCACTGTTCGTGATCCCGGACCAGACGTTCCAGTGGTGGCCGCTCGTCCCGTCGACACCCGGATTCTACATCATGAAGAACTTCGCGTTGGCAACCGCTGGACTCGTCGTTGCCGCCCTTGAGTCCGATAGGCTCCTCCCCCAGAAGGACGTTCCCTGGTCGAGGTATATCCGTGGTCCCTGGAGGGGGATCCTCTCGGGAGTTTCTCGAGCGACTTCACGGAACGTAACCGTTGAGACGTCTGTCTTGCGAGATCTCAGTCTCACTGGACTCCACGCGGGATTAGCTATCGTCTTCCTCTGGTCTGGAATTCTCATGGTGACCACCTCGCCCACTCCCGGTCACTGGATCGCATCCGTCGTTCCCAATATACTCGTTGCAAACAACGTCCTCATACCCCTTCTTGGCGTCCTAGAGCTCGCGATCGGCCTTTACCTGCTGATACCGAGTTTTCGAGCCACCCACGTCGCCGCCTACCTCTCCATTGGCTATATCGGTATGGCCATGCTTCCAGTCGTGTTCCATCCAGCACAGGTTTTCGTCTCGTTTCCGTTCGAACCCACATTCGAGGGCGTATATATCTTCAAGGACCTCATACTGATCGCTGGAATACTAACCATCGATGCAAATAAGCGGAGAACCCCCTCTACGGTAAGATACAGTACTGACTAATTATCTGGGGAGTCACCGAACCGATATGCGAACGTCCAATTCACGACTAGGTTCGATGAATCGACCGGTCCGAAAGCGATTCAGCATGAGTCGTTCGCTAACGACTAGGAACGGTGGAAAAGCGTAATGTTCCACGTATGTCCGGTCTGGTCGAAGGTACCGTTGAAAACGCCGTCGGCTTCGATGATGACCCCTCTCCAACGGCGCTATCTTCGCCGAAACTGTCGATCCCTTCGTCGGCCTTCTTGTATACGGTTTGTAGACCATCCTGGAGCGAGAGTCCGGATCCGCTGTTCTGGTCTTCGGCTTCCGGATCGCTCTCCGCTTGGTCGATATTGTGTGAGAGAACGTCGCTTAGTTCTGATTGTTCCTTCATCAAGGCCCGCAGATCGATCGCCTGAAGCAGTTTTCCGTAATCGACGAGTTCGGTGAGGCGACCGACGTCGACGGGGTCCGTCAGCTTCCCACTGGCGAGCGCTTTCGGAATCGCCTTGCCTTCGATCGCCGATGGCAGCTCGTCCGAGTCGATGGCATCCGGTAGCGCCGCCACGTCGATCGTGTCGAGGAGGTCGGTCGCTTTCTCGACGACTATCCGGAGGTCGTCGATCTCCTGTTTCGAGTCATCTAGCGAGGTTTCCCCCTGAAGCCATCCCTGTAGCGCAGAGATACCAGGGGCAGCCCGCTCTAGCAAGTCTACCGCCTCGGCTGCATCGGCGACGATCCCCGTTTCCCCCGATCCGTCGCTCGATTCCGTGTCTTCTTCCGACTTCTGTAGTGCCTTTTCGAGACGATCGCGAGTATCGAACAGATCGGGCTCCGTGCTGGAGCTCCGAGAACGCGCGCTCATCTCGCGGAACCCGACTGTGTGGCGTACTGTGTTCTCATTCGTGTTTCCCAGTGGTCGAAGGGTCCGACTCTCGATAGCCTTCGCGCCAGCGGTGGCAAGCTATGTTGCGAGGAACACCGTTCGACCCCGAACGTGAAGTCTCCCGCTACGTGTCTTCCGAAGAGGAGCCCGTTTTCCGCTTGACGAGACGGATGTCGTGAACTTCGGCATGGTCGAGAGCGGAAAACAACGTCTCACCTGTCCACTCACATTCGGTGCACTCGTAGCGTTTCATACCGATGGGGGAACCCCCTCCTGTTCGCCGATCGCTGTCATACTTGCTGTGCTCCGGGAGGGCTACTCCCCTCAGATAACCAGAACGGGTGTCCCGATCGCTCTGAGGACACGCTCGGTGACGCTTCCGAGCGTGAATCGATCGAGTACCGTGTGACCGGATCGCCCCATGACGATGAGTTCTACGTCCTGGTCCGCCGCGTACTGGACGATCTCCTCCGGGATGATCCCGTGGCGGATCGCGTGTTCGATCTCGATCCCCGTTTCGTCCTTTCTCTGAACGCGATCCACGAACTCCTCGATAGCCACCTCGGCGGCTTCCTGTAGGTCGACCTCGGTCCGTTCGAGCGCCGAACGTTGTTCGGAACTCTGCGGGTCGTGGAGCAGTGACTGGAACGGTCGAACGACGTAGAGAACGTGAACCACCGTCTCCGGTTCGACGATTCGATCGAGCCCGTACTCTATCGCACGGTTGGAACTATCGCTGCCGTCAGTCGGGAAGAGGATCGTTTGGTAGTCGTTCATCTGGGATCATCTGGGTGTCTGTAGATAGACTTGGTCGAACTCCGAGCCGCCACATTGTGGACACTGATGAACTGGCCCGGTCGTGACCGGGAGCATCTCACCGGCGTCGGTTTTGGTTGCCGGATGCAGACTGTCGCATCTCGCACAGCGCACGAGGCGACTCTCGCTTCGGGGATCGTTTTCATTGAACATGGTGCCGAAAGGGGCATTCGGGAGTTGTTCCCCCACTGATGCCAGAACAACGGAATAGGAGGGAACTGCCCAACAGGTGCTTGCTTTCCTGTCCCTCTATGCCCTACTTCGTTCTCGCCCTCCGCTCGCAAAGCCTACACCCATTGACGTCCATGCCTCCCCCGAGAACCGACATCCCTTCCCCCTACTCGTACGCTACGTGGTACCGCGCATACAGTGTCCGTGGCTTCGAACCCGCTTTAGAAACCTCTCGTCTCTGATTCAAAAAATACCGTCAGGTGAGATACGGATCGGGCACGTCTCACCACTTATCGATAAGACAGTGATAGCAGACACGGGTCCCGATGTACTGGTCGCTCATCCGCTTCCCACACCGTTCGCACGTTCGAAGGCGCTCTACAGACTCCGGCTTTGCTTCTCGTCCCATGGCATCACCCACCACTACCTATCACTCACGTCGCTAAAAGCCTCGCGGAAAAACCCAATCTAGTATGAAGATAGTACATGGACTGTCTCTTATACACATCTC
>NZ_AOMB01000039.1 GCF_000336675.1 Halococcus hamelinensis 100A6
AGATGTGTATAAGAGACAGGTTCTATGAGACGGCGTTCGTGTACGACTATCGGAAATCGTTCGCTATCCCTCAGCAGCCATCTACCCAGTGCAGTCTCAGGATGCTCAGGTTATACCAGATAATCGTGCATGGATATCCATACGAATCGTTATCCCGAAGTAGGCCCTTCACCGAGTAGAGAGCACGTCCCACATGGTGCTCTTTCCGGTGTCCAAAGGAGGCAGTGCCGTCCTTTCTCGCCTGAAATTCCCCTCTGGGCACGCCTCACCGAGGCACGCCAGCATGACACCGCCAGACAGCTCATCGGACCCCATGAGCGAAACCGAGTTCGAGACTCGCCTTCGGGACCTCATTATCGAGGCTCGTGACAGAAATGCGCCGGTCTATGGCGCGTATTCTATCCGTTCTCCCGACCCGAACCGTCAGGACTACGATGTTCTGATCACCGAGGTCGCCAACGCAGGAGACCACCACTCGTTCGGCGATATCAGCGAGTAGCTCACCGTTTGGGGTGGCGGAAGGGACCCCTCTGGATATCCAGGCCGCCGTTTTATACCACCCACACCCCCCGTTACGGACGTCCCTGTCCGCATGAATACGCTGTCGAAGACTCATCTCCGATTATTCCATACTGTACAGAGGGGATCCCGATGACCGTCATCATGGACGTTACCGTGCCCGCCGAGGATTTCGAGCTCGGGCGCTCCCTTCAGCCCACCGAAGCGGGGGCACGGTGTGAACTCGAACGCATGATTCCTACTACCGACCGGATCGTGCCGTACTTCTGGGTTTACGATACCGACGCGAAGACACTCGAAGCAGCACTCTCGGCCGATGAGAACGTTCTCGAAGTCACGCTCCTCGACGAGTACGACGACCAAGCTCTCTTCCGAATCGCGTGGCCAACCGATGTCGACGAACTGGTTCAGATACTCAACCATCACGAAGCCGCGATACTCGAAGCCATCGGAACGTCCCATCGCTGGAACTTCCAGCTGCGCTTCCCCGATACGGCGGATATCTCCGCGTTCCGCGCCGACTGTGAGCAAGCCAGCGTACGACTCGACCTCAAACGGCTCTCCCATCCAAGCGAGCCGGAGAACGACGCCTCGGGATTGACACCCCTCCAGCGCGAGACGTTGCTTTCGGCGCTCGAAGCCGGTTATTTCGACATTCCACGACGGATCACCACCGAAGAACTCGCCGAAACCCTGGGTATCTCCGACCAAGCGCTCAACGAACGTCTCCGGCGAGGCCATTCGACGATCCTCACGTCGCTCCTGGTTGCAGAAGCCAGCAACTAGCTCGGCCAGCGGAGCTACCGACCGCTGGATGTCCATGCTGGCTGGTTAATGTAGTTCCCGGCATCCCTTCGTCGTCTAGAGCTGAACTGACCGTGCCAACCTGCAAAAACTGTGGAGAGGTCGTGACCTCTCAGTACGTCCGCGTGTTCGCACCGCCCGGGATGGATACCGTTCGGGTTTGTCCCTCGTGTGAAGACATGGTTCGGGATGGGGCGGGCGTCCGTGATGCCCACTCGTAGTTCGGGAATTCCGCCGCATCGACTGTCTTTCAGGGTACGCCCCCGACGGGTCGTATGCAACAGGATGCCCGAAATCCAATCTTCCCACTGATGAAGAACGGATATCGTGCTGTTCCGACGTACAATATATCTCGCTGAAATGTGTGAGAGAGGCGTGCTCGATCGGCATATCGGCGTTGAGTGCGTGACTGAGTCCGGATAAAACCCGGAAATTTGACACCGTTCCCGAAAAACGAGCAAAAGTTCTTTTGTTGTATTCGCTACGGATATTCTGTGATTTCGATCGTCAGAGCAATTTCGTACTGCTAACCCTGACGTTCGTCTTCTGTATCGTGGTCGAACTCTCGGAGTTAGTGGCCACTAGGGTAGCGTTCTGATTAGGGGGGAACGCGAGGTAGAGACTCGTCTGTCCTGCGGCGACTTCCTGTGTGGAGAAATGCCGTCCGTTCTCCTGGATGACCGTGATCGTCGTGACGTTGGCCGCTGCAGGAGTCGAGGAGAGAGTGGTGTTCACCCAAACCTGGTTCGAAGCCCACGGTTCGTCAACCGCGAAATTCTCGAAAACTGGCCCATTTGAGGTCGTACTTACGGAGGGGTCGACCGAGAGACAGCCGCTGAACGCAAGCAAACAGGTGAGGGAGATGGCTAATAGTGCTTCTGGGCGGGAAAAACTCACGTGATCGATCCGACTTTGCTCGACAAAACGATTCCGGTTGCTCTACCCCATCACGAAGGCCCGAGTCGCATTCGTCTTCGGCCGTCTAGTATATGGAGGCTGCGGGCGAACTAGAGCCAGTGACGCAAACAGAACAATGAGTGAGTCGCCCGGTAACACGATGCAAGAACGGATCGGGAATCGTCGGACCAAGGTTCGTCTCTACATCCTCCTCAACATAAACCGACGCTGGATGGCATTCGGACTTGCAGTTGGGATGTTCGTGGTTCTCGTGTTGCTCGGTACGTACTCCGTTCCGACGTTCCGCGAGTACATGGGGGCGAAAGGGCCGACTCGGTACGTCTTTCAAGCATTCATCGGCGCGCTGATCACCGGTGTGACCCTCGTCGTCTCGATAAGTCTCGTCGTGCTTTCCCAGGAGTTCGGTCCGCTTGGTGAGCAACGCGACCGGATGTCCGGGTCGATGGGGTTCCGCGCGGATGTCGAGGACATCTTCAACGCATCGAGTCCGCCCGAACCCAACGATTTCCTCCGGGCGCTCGTCGAGAACACGTCGGAAAAAGCGGAGGCGCTCGAACAAGCCGTCAACGACGAGAACGAGGACTTCCGCGAGGCAGTCGAGCAGCTCACGACCGATATTCACGATAACGCGGACGTCGTGAGCGAGGAACTCGAAGACAGGGATTTCGGTGAATACACGGTCGTGAAAGCAGCTCTCGACTACAATTACTCGTGGAAGATCCATCAGGCTCGACGCCTGCAGGACAACTTCAACGACGTGATAGACCGGGACACGCGTCGCAAACTCATCGACCTCATCGATACGCTCGGGTTCTACGGACCGGCTCGCGAACATATAAAGACGTTATACTTCCAGTGGCAGCTCGTGGACCTCTCACGCGGAATGTTGTACCTCTCGACACCCGCACTCGTCGTCACGACGGCGATCGCCCTGTTTCTCGCCCCGTCCTCGTTCCCGGGAACGTTCCTCGGGGTCGATAATCTCGTCTGGATCGTGAGTGCTGGATCGGCGATCGGTTCCCTTCCGTTTCTCTTTCTCACGGCCTTCATTCTGCGGCTCGTGACGATCACCAAACGGACGCTCGCGATCGGACCGTTCATCCTCCGAAGCTCGGGGCGGTCTAAAAACATCGAGTGGGAGTAGCCGAATCGATGAACACCCTGTACGGTGGTGATAATCATCCGGGTCGAAGAACTACACCCTTCCAACTGTCGGTCTCTGTGCTCTCCCTTCCGTCTACGACTCGATCGGCTGTCGGAAGAATATCAGGAGCGACGATGGGTCGACGACGGCAGTGTCCTCGTATACCCACCCTTCTTCGGCCAGTTCGTTGAGGAGGTCCTGGATCTTGTATTGCTCGTTTCGAAGCTCGGTTGGGGAGAGGAAAACCGGTTCAACTCGATACTCGAATTGTTGGTCGGCCATGCTCTCCATACTCGCGCTCAGGACAAAAGCACTGGTACGAGATCGACGACACTGAAGACGAGGTACCGGAGTGGAAGCGTCCATCCCTCTCAGTCATCTCTCAAGCAGATGGTTCTTCAGTATCGTTTTCCCTGCAAGCAGGACCCATATGAGAACCGCTCTCAAAGATCATGGGATGGAAAAAGCGTGTAACGAATGCGGATTACAGGTGGAATACGACACGGAGGACAACGAAGTGGACTGTCCGAACTGTGGGCACATCATACTGATCTTCTAGCGTATTCCATCGGAAGAACACCCTGAACGGCAAGCGTCGGACGACCCGTGCCGATACCATCAGATCGGATCCGGCAACGCTGGTCCTCTGTAGACCGTTCGTCGGCACGTTGTGAAACGGTGATGACGACCCCCGTCATGAACGGACTGGGCTATCAGCGGCAATATTTATCCCTTTTCGTGGCGATAGCCATCACGGCACACCCTCACGAACGGTCCAGCGTCAGTGGAGTGAGGACAACGAACCCGCACCGGCGGGGCGCTAAAGCGCGCCGAGGCCAGCGCGGTTTCGACGATGCCGACCATCACGAAAGCGAAATCACATGACTCATCGATCCCCCATCGACGCGGCGACACGGCAACGCGACCCCTCTCGAATCGACCACGGACCCGAAGTGAGGGGGGACCATGGCTGACGCCGACGGTGACACCACGGCGGGCGAGATGTCGGACGGACTCCAAGTAGAGCTGTTCCACCCCGACTCCGACCGCGAGCCGGGGGACACGAACTATCAGGGATACGGCTTCGATGTCCATCCGATCGTCTTCCCCGTCGCGCTGGTCGTCATCGTGGCGTTCGTGGCGGCGACCCTCCTGCTCGGTAACGAGGCTTCGTCGATCTACAGCGCCGTCTTCAACGGTATCAACGAGTACTTCGGCTGGTTTTACATTCTCGTGGTGAACGTCTTCATCGTTACCGTCGTCTACTTCGCGGTGGGCAAGTACGGCAAGATCCGGATCGGGGGCGTCGGGGCGGAACGGGAGTTCAGCACGTTCTCGTGGATGGCGATGTTGTTCAGCGCCGGTATGGGTATCGGATTGATGTTCTTCAGCGTGGCCGAACCGGTCACCTACTTCGGGAGCGTTCCGCCCTTCTTCGCCGGCAACGGCGTCGAAGCAGGCTCGGCCGCTGCGGCGGGTCCCGCCCTCGCACAGGCGTTCTTCCACTGGGGGCTTCACCCGTGGGCGATCTACGCGCTCGTCGGGCTCGGCCTCGCTTTCTTCTCGTTCAATCGCGGGCTGCCGCTCACGTTCCGGTCGATCTTCTGGCCGCTGCTCGGCGAGCGGATCTACGGCTGGNGCCTCGCTTTCTTCTCGTTCAATCGCGGGCTGCCGCTCACGTTCCGGTCGATCTTCTGGCCGCTGCTCGGCGAGCGGATCTACGGCTGGCCGGGCCATGTCATCGACCTCGTGTCGGTGTTCGCCACCCTCTTCGGGCTGTCGACCTCGCTCGGTCTCGGGGTCACCCAGGTGAGCAGGGGCTTCAACGTCATCGCGGGTGATTTGTTCGGTGCGAGCTTCCCGACCGGAACGTTCGGACAGGTGGTCCTCATCGTGGGTATCACCCTCATCGCGACCGCGTCGGTGGCGGCGGGGCTCGAAGGCGGCGTCAAGCGCCTGAGCAACATCAACCTCTACCTCATGTTGGGGTTTCTCTCGTTCGTGATCGTCGTCGGCCCGACGCTCTACATCTTCAACGGGTTCACCGACGCGTTCGGCACGTATCTCGTGAGTCTCCCCGGCCTCAGTTTCTTCACCGGGGCGTTCGCGGGGCAACCCGCACGGGACTTCCTCGGCGGGTGGACCATCTTCTACTGGGGCTGGTGGATCTCGTGGTCACCGTTCGTGGGAATGTTCATCGCGCGGATCTCGAAGGGACGGACGGTTCGCGAGTTCGTCATGGGGGTACTGTTCTTGCCGTCGATCTTCTCGTTCGTCTGGATGTCGACGTTCGGCGGAAGCGCGATAAACGCCCAGATCGGCGGCGCTGGGATCCTCGCGACGCTCAACACGCAGGGACAGTCGATCGCGATGTTCTCGATGCTTTCGGAGTACCCGTTGGGGGCGATCTCGACCATCGTCGCCACGCTCCTCGTGATAACCTTCTTCGTCACGTCCTCCGACTCGGGATCGCTGGTGATCGACCACCTGACCTCCGGCGGGAAACACGACGTGCCGCGGACCCAGCGCGTCTTCTGGGCGCTCAGCGAGGGCGGCGTCGCCGCGGTGTTGCTCTGGGGTGGTGGCCTCGCGGCGTTGCAGACCGCCGCCGTTTCGACCGGCCTCCCCTTCGCGTTCATCCTCCTGTTGATGTGCTATACCGTCTATCTCGGTCTCGACAACGAGTACGAGATCCTCGAATCCGAGGAATTCAAAGAGCAGATCAGCCGGATCGACAGCATGGACGACGTCGAGGTGACCGCTTCCAGTGGGGACGTCGTTACCGGTATCTCCGATGGTGGTGAGAACACGTCCGACGCCCGATAGGTGGCGGTAATTCCCCTATGCCCCGAAGGGGCGCGATTCTGCTTCGTTCATCTTCGTGGAGATCACCGGGACGGTCGAGATCCGGACGACCTTCTCGACGACGGTGCCGAGCAGTGCGCCGAAACGACCCTGATAGCCGGTTCCCATCACGATGGCGTCGAGGCCCATCTCGTCGGCGTACTCGACTATCTCCTCGTGGACCGTCCCGGTTCTGAGCGCGGTGACACACTTGACGTCCGCCCTGTTCGCCATGGTACAGACCTCGCTCGTGACCCGTTCGCCGAACTCCCGGTACTCCTCGCGGACCGTCTCCTCGTCGTCCCGGACCGAGAGCGCACGCGGGACGCCCGGGAGGTCCATCACGTAGAGCGTGTGGACCGTCGCGCCGAGCGCGGCCGCGAGTTCGATGCCGTGTGCGGCGGCCTTCCGGGCTTCGTTGCTGCCGTCGGTCGGAACCAGGATCGTCTCGTACATGATCGTTCACAACGAGCTACCCCGCATGGAGGCATAAATCTGATGAGGAGATAGGTCACCCATTTATCTTCGACGTTCGATCGGGACGATGGACGGGCTGGGCCGGGACGCGCCGTTTCGCAACCGTTTATCGACTCGGCGGCATAGGGACAGTATGACGACACTCAAGAGCTCCCCCGGCCCGGCCGCCGATAGCGCGTTCAGGTCGGGAATGATGGCGGCGGCACTGCTCGGACTCGCCGGGATCGGCGTGCTCCACACGATCGACATGATCCCGCTGCACCTGGCCGGCTACGCGATCGTCCTCCTGTTCCCCATGTACCTCGTCGGCGCAGCATCGGTGCTCAGCGTCTGGCTCGGCTACAACGCGGACGTGACCGACCTCAGACCGGTGTACAAGGACCCGTAGGGTGAGGAATCTGCTCCGAGTGAGGACCTCCCTCTCACAATCACACGCCTTTCATTAACTAGCGATTAGAACAGCTCGCTTCGGTACTGATTGAAGCACTGTTCACAAACCTCTACATCCTCCTGGCTACTCTCCGAGCTTTCGTTTTCCGAGCTGAGCGTGATATAAAACTGGGGTGTGTCTTCCGGAATCGACTCATCACAGAGAGGGCAATCCATGAACTTCAGATTGAGAAGGTGGGTTGTATATACCACTCTTGTAGACGATCGGATCTATGTGCGATTTTAGGAGAGTTTGTCTCCGACGTCTTCCCAACAGTCCCTACAGACCTGAGTTCTTTTGGTAGCTTGACCATTGAGGGCTGTAGATGAACGATCTTTGTCTACAGCGCTGAGTGTAACGTGGCGTCTAGGACGGTCGTCGGTAAGTTGGGTTCCGCAGACGGGGTAGTTCATACTACGACGTAGTTTGTACCACGGAAGATATATAATGGCAAACATATATAGTGGTTGGATAATCGTGGATACGTCACCTGTTGACAGAAGATGTGAAGAATCCATCAAACGAAACTCCCTCTACTTAGTTCTGCACGCAGCACCCCGTGAGCGACCATCTTCCTGAAAGAAATTGCCGTGAGTTGGACCGTCGTTAGAACTGACGGAGGTGGACACCATCGTTGTCCACGGTGTCTACATCGTCGTTCCGGAGCTCGTGGGTATCGTCGTCGTCATCCCACCCGAGAGCATCCGTAAGGTCGTCGAGGATACCCGAGTCACCATCACTGGTGTCGACGTGTGCACTACCGTCTCGAACGTCGCTCACGGTCCCGACTTGATTCCCGTCGTGGTCGAACACGGCAGTTCCGCGGTCCTCGTTAGTGAAGGCTGGTTGTGCCATTGTGGTTGTTCATTGATTTCCACAGGGAACCTTGTTGAGCACGCAGTTGCAAGGTGCTTCGGCTCACTAGGACTCCACAGGACACTTACCGATATCGATGAGCGACACGCTGGGAACCTCGTTCTCTACGGTGGTTCTCGTGCGGCACCACCTTTTCCAGACGCGAGGTCGCTTACACTACTTTGGGACTTTAGTACATACAACTATGAACGTTTTGAGGGAAGTGAGACTGGTCCAGTCAAGGCCACTTCTACTCTTACCTCCCTTAACTGCTCTTGGTCAGACGCCACTGCAGTATCGTAGGCATTTGGTTGAACAGCCGGCGGTTCCTCTATGGGACGGATATTGTTGTACCGCTAGCTGGTTCGCTAAATCAACGAGAGTCAAAACTAACCGTTATATCCACCATGCTAGTTACTACCACAAGACTCATTGCGCAGTGGGTGTTATCTCAGCGTAGCTCGGAAGCAGGTTCCGCAAAAAGGGGAAACCCCGTTGCGTGGCATCACCCTGTTTCCGAGTTTCCCTTTACTGGTCTTCTCAACCAGTGTCATCAACTGAAGCGCTATTTACATAGTCCTTGTGAAACTACACCAAATTGTCCTTTACTAATAGGTACCCACCCCCAAGGAATGCGGCAGACCTCTCCGTACTCAAACAACATCCAGAATTCGAGGGGCTCGTCCCCAAGAGAGATTGCGATATCCGAAACACGGGTTCAAAGTGGGTCCCGATAGTAGCAACTGGGATCAAGTTGATGCGCCGCCGTTCTGCAGTCTTACAGAGTGCCCGGAGTGTAGAAACACCAACATTCTATGTCAAGTAGAGCTCTAATCCTGAA
Source organism: Halococcus hamelinensis 100A6 (assembly GCF_000336675.1). Taxonomy (NCBI): domain Archaea; kingdom Methanobacteriati; phylum Methanobacteriota; class Halobacteria; order Halobacteriales; family Halococcaceae; genus Halococcus; species Halococcus hamelinensis. Next base: position 8,833 of record NZ_AOMB01000039.1, read on the forward strand.
TTATCAAAATTTGTAAATGTGTGAGTCATTATCAACCGTAGAAATATGATTGATGGCATTTCGAAACTCGAGCAGAAACCACCGCCAAGCATTCGGATTAAATGGTGTCTACACTTTGAGCAAGAATGGCTTTTTCACAATCGGAATTTTCTCTCTGAAAACGCTCTATAGAGCCTATAGATCGATCTCTGCGCTTTTTCAACAACTCACACTTGTTCTACTACCCCGAAGGAATGGAGACTGAACTATCTTATTTGGAGACTGTTGGTAAAAAGAGAGCTGCCGACTTCGGTAAGAGAGGCCCTCACACCGGACGGAACACACTGCTAATCACGGGACGAGCAGCCATGCTAGTGCTCCATACGGCTGAAGAAACGGCTTCGATCCGCTCATAATCAGAACCGATAGCTCACACACGGCTTCCGCCCGGTGATTAGCCGCTTGCGAGAGCATTACTACCCGATCATCAGTATTGGGGCTCCGATACGAACCGGAGCTGTAGCGAACCGTTAGGTCTTGGCGCACAACGCGAACGGGAGGTACAAAACACGAGCAGACACGGAGCGCTCACCCACGTGCCGACCCACATCCGTATCCACACGAACGAGCTCCGTCGGCCAGGCAGTCCACCCGGTGCTCGATAGGTCGTGATGGTCACATACTTGCACTGACAACAGTCCACAGAACATCATCGGACAGCTACTCCTCGGAGCCACATCGAGAGCCACTTCTCTCACTCGCCCGTCTACGGTGCGTTTTGCCGCGAACGAACGACCTGGAAAGTGCTGTGTTCTGCTGGGCTGTCTATACGCTGGTGGGCTATACATCGAGCGCCCGTTCGGATATCAGTCCCTTCACCCGGCTCATCCCGAGCCTTCGGCCGGTATTCGCCGTTGCTAGTTTTCGAAAGGGGGACCCATCGGTGTCACATCTCGTCATTACTCCGGAGTGGGCCATCGGAGAATCCTGCTCGATCACCGCTTCGTGCTCGGTGGGATTGTCACCGAGCGATCCGTGCCGCCGTCGGGACCAGCTCATCCGTTGGGCTCTCCAGCACGCATGAAAGTGTCGACCCACTCGGTTCACGCTCTACGACCAGCGGTATGCAGGTTCGTATCCCGAGCCGATTGCCAGTGCTGCCGATGGTGATGGGAGCCTTGTCTTCGGGACGCGGAAGGCCCTCCGTGGGAATCATCGGGACTCACTGGCGAACATAGACGGTGCGTTGCATCGTGCCGTTCGGTGTCTTCGTGAGGGAATCGATCCCGAGACGCTTCGAGTGCTGCTTCCGAGAATCATGTCGTCCGTGGCTCAGGCGAGCTCGCGCACGAACGCACCGTGTTGCACGGCCTCAATCAGTGAGAGTCGGTGCGGATTCGGGTCGATGGCCGCCGCAAGCAACAGCTCTAGAAGGTCCTCCTCCGGTGGATCGTATCCGAGGTATTGAGCAATGCGCCGTAGAAGCAGTCCGCTGTAAATCGACCGCGTACATTCCTGTGTTTGCTTCCGTACACCGATCTCAATGATCAATGGAGCGAAATCAGCTACGAGCGCGGGGATAATCCAGGAAGCACGATCATCAGGGTGTGACAAGAGTTCTATGACACCCTCTGGACGACAAGTAATAGCCCAGCGGGCGTCTGAACGGCTTCGTCCGCTGGTTGCCGGCTCGCGCTCGAATCGAAGAGCGCGTCTCGTCGCTAATCTTCCGTCTCAATGCCCCGTGAGACTCCCGTATTGGTGGATCGTTCGTCAACGGGTCGTTCGCGCCAGATCATGGTGCCGTAGAGGACGAACGCCGTCTCCAGTATCATCGCTCCGAGTATCACCCAGGTCCAGATGGGGAGCCCGAAAGCAGCCTGCGCGTTCCAGCTGTCCGGGGCGTACCACGGAACGATGAGTGCCAGAACGACCACCAGACCGACCCAGAAGGACTTTTTCTGTCCAGGGAGGACGTATTTGACGCCCTTCCTATTGTTCCCGTTCGGATATTCGATCGAATTGTACTCCAAGATATCTCGCGCCCGTTCCGTCTCCGCGGTCTCCCCGGTCAGGTAGCTGCCGCCGACCAGTACAAGGGAGTTCACCACGAACCCAACGATACCAGCGTTGAGTCCGAATATCTCACCGGCTCCGAACACGTAGAGTCCGACCGCCACGGCACAGCCGAGAATCATCCCTGCAACAGCGAAATCGCTCTTCACCCGCGAGAGGTAGAGCCCAAAGATGAACACCGGGGTCGCTTGGAGTAGGAACTCGAATTTCAGCTGTGTCCACGCCCAGATCGTGAGGTTCGGCGTGAACGAGAGCACGAGAGCGAAGACCAGAAAGCCTGCGAGCGCCAGCCTGCTCGCGTTAATAACCCGCTCGTCGGATGCCTCTGCGTTGATAAATCGCTTGTACATGTCCTTTGCGATAGCCATCGAGAGCACCATCACGGTCGCGCCTGCCGTCGAGAGCGTCGCCATGATGATCCCCAGTGAAATGAGCGAGGGGAGCAACGTCCCGCCGCCGGTATTGGCGAACGACCCGATGAGATACGGAATAAGTTGCTCGGACCCCGACTCAGAGAGCCCCGGAAATATCCCGGCTCCGAGGAGACCGATCCCCCAGAGGATAGTCGCGGCGAGCAGGAAGATCGGAGCCTGAACGCGGAATGTGCTCCGGAGGTCCTTGGCGTCCTTTACGCTGAGATAGAACTGTTGGATGTGAATGTAGGTCGGGAGACCGAAGAGGATCAGGAGTACTAGTCCATACCAGTTGCTCATCGTCGACGCGCTCGGTAGCGTCAGCTTCTCGGGTGCGGTCTGCCAGACCGTGTCGATCTGACTCGTGGCTCCGCCGAAGTGGCCGACGACGACAAGCATCAAACAGAGCGCCATAAGCATGAGTACGCCCTGTACAGCCGCCGAAAGAGCCGTTCCTCTGAATCCACCGAGGCCGACGTAGACGAGAATGACTAGCCCGAACAGCACAACCACGGCCTGATACGGGATTATGCCGCCGGACGCGACCCGACCGAGATAGCCCATCGCGAAGAATTGCTCGGTGAACTGCACGAACGTCCCCCAGATCATGAACAGCAGGGTGAGAAATGCGACCCGTTTGTCGAATCGATGTTCGATGTAGTCGATCGGTGACGTGTAATTCCACTCTTTGCCCAGGTTGATAAGCGGCGGGGCGATAATGAGCGCCCCGATGATCCCGGCGATCATGAACTGTGGGTAGACAAGGAACCATGCGCCGGAACGGTAGGTTTCGGCAGAGTAGCCGAGGAAGGAGTTCCCGCTATAAGAGTCCGCGAACACTGAGAGGGCGATGACGACGAACCCAAGCGACTTGCCCGCTGAGAAGAAGTCGTCCGCGTCGGCCCCGACGTTCTGCTTCGATGAGTACCACCCAATCCCGATGATCCCGAGTAGCGCGACGACGGTGAACACGACTATTTCCCAACCCAGCGACACTTGGTCCGGGCTGGGATTCGTCTGCAAGACGGCCTGTATCAGACCGCTCACTGACGGTTCCTCACCCGGTTCGCGGTTCGTGATTCGGATTCATCCTGTCGTTTCGACGTCGGTCGGTTCATCGCATGCCCCCAGTGACCAACCATACCCCCGAACGCTTCAGTTCCTTTAATCATTATACAGTATCCCATAGTCGTTCCTCATGTTAGGGGAAAGCATACCTCTTGAACCTATTTTTGTAGGTGTTTTATATGTAGGTTAGTCCTTGGGGTCGTCGCCGTGAACACGCTCCGTTCGGTAGTATGGGCAACACCGGTTGCACCCCGCGTCGATTGGGAAAACGTAGCTTTCAGTCCCGTTCGGCGAGGTCGGTCGCCTGGTCGAGGGTCAGCGGCCCCTCCCGCTCGAGCGACGAGAGCACTTCGTCGATACGCTCATCCGTCGGCTCGCTACCGGCGCGTTCGATGAGGATTCGGGCACCCGCTCGACCAGTACCGCCACCGAAGAGGAGATGCCGCTCCCCGCCGAATCGCGTTGGGTCGAATGGTTCGAACACGCTCGGATCGTGCAACATGGCGACGGTATGGAGCCCCGATTCGTGGGTCGTGGTCTCCTCGCCGAGCACCGGTTTCCGCGGTTGCACCGACTCTCCAAGCGTATCGAGAACGCGCTCACAAACGGGCACGAGTCGATTAGTCTCGATACCGAACTCGTAGCCGTGATCCGCCTCGCCGGCGACGACCACTTCCTCCAGCGCAGCGTTGCCGGCGCGTTCGCCGAGTGAGGCTACGCTGACGTCGGCTTTTGTGACGCCAGCCTCGAACGCGGCGAGCGTGTTGGCCGTGCCGACCCCCATATCGTCGTGAAAATGGACGCCGATCTGGTTGATGTCGACCGATTCGCCGAGCGCGTCGAGCGTCTCTTGCACCGTTTTCGGCGTCCGTGCACCCACCGTGTCAGCCAAGTTGATGTACTCCGGCACGGGGAACCGCTCGAAGAAGTCGACGAGATGGCCGATCTCAGTGCGAAATGCGTCCATAAGACTCACGTGAACCGTCAGTCCGTGCGTCTCCGCGTGTGTGACCGCTTCGTCCGCCATCGAAATCGCTTCCTCGCGGGACTTTCCGAGCGTGTGTTCTAGCTGTGAATCGGAGAGCGGCAGAATAATATCGACGATATCCGCTTCGGCGTCGATCGCCGCGTTGACGTCGTCCACGATGGAGCGCGCGAGACTGCTCGTCTCGGCGGAGACCGACGAGGCGAGTTGCCGCGATGCCTCGCGGTCCCGCTCCCCGGTGACCGCGAATCCAGTCTGAATATATGGGACTCCAAGATCGTCAAGCGCTTCGCCCGCCTCAACTTTCTGCTCAATCGAGTAGTCGCGACCGGGCATCTGGCTTGCCTCGCGAAGGGTCACGTCGTTGAGCAACATTAGATGACCCCCTCGCTCCGCAGCTTCTCGTACCTTGACTCCGAAACCCCGAGTTCGTCGAGATAGACTGCCTCGTTGTGCTGACCGTGTCGTGGACCCGCGTGATCGACGTATCCCGACGTCCGGGAGAACTTCGGCACCGTGTTCGCGGTCCGCAGTGTGCCGAGCTCGTCGTCGGTGACCTCGACGATGTCGTTGCGCGCGTCGTACTGTTCGTCCTCGAAGATCTCGCTCATGTCATAGATAGGTCCGACGATAGCGTCGGCGGCCTCCATCTCGGTGAGTACCCGTTCACGGCTCCGTTCACTGGTCCACTCCTCGATAACCGAATCGAGCGCCGCCGCGTTGTTCACGCGATCATCGTTCGTCTCGAATCGGGGGTCGTCGATGAGGTCGGGACGATCGATGGCGTGCATAACGTTCTCGAAGATGGGTTGTGAGGACGCCGAGAGCGCAATGTGGTTGTCGGCCGTCTCGTAGACGTTCCGTGGTGCCGCGCTCGAATGCTGATTGCCGGTCCGGGTCCGTCGCTTCCCGAGACGGTCGTAAGCCTCGACATCGCCCAGAAACAGCCGAAAGAGAGGTTCGTAGAGGCTCACATCGATAACCTGTCCCTCCCCGCTGCCGCCGATATCACGTTCGAATATCGCGAACATCGCCCCCTGGACGGCAAACTGTGCCGCGGTCAGGTCAGCGAGGCTTATCGGCGGCAACAGCGGCTCCCGGTCGGGGAAGCCATTCGCATTTGCCCACCCCGAGATCCCCTCGGCGATAGTTCCGAACCCCGCCTTGTCCGACCGTGGGCCGGTCTGTCCATAGCCCGAGAGCCGAACGACGATGAGTTCGGGGTTATGTTTACGCAGTGTCTCCGGCCCGAGGTCCCACCGTTCGAGCGTTCCCGGTCGGAAGTTCTCGAAGAAGAGGTCCGCGTCGTCGATCATCTTCAAGAGGAGGTCGCGGCCATCCGCCGCACTCAGGTCGAGCGTGATACACCGTTTGTTGCGGCCGGCCGACTTCCACCATAAGGAGGTATCCCCCTCGAACGGCGGCCACTCGCGGAGCGCGTCGCCGTGCTCGGGGTGTTCCACCATCACCACGTCCGCCCCGAAATCGGCTAACTGCGAGGTTGCGAACCCACCGCTGATCATCCCGGAGCAATCAACAACGTCGAGGCCGGCGAGGGGCCCCTGTGTGTTCCCTTTAGTCATCGTCGTACTTGTGAGATGTACGAGGCAGACATAGTTGGGTTCGAAGCCAACATAGCTCGGGTGTTTATGTATGTCGTTGGGGAGAGTCGACACACGCTTCATGCGTCGTTCGATGCTGAAACTGGGATTGGCGAACACAGTCTAGCGACTGCTGGCTCAAGAGGCTCATAGCGGGCGCAACGAATACTTCATATTCGTTATTGGCTTAGTCTCTGTCCGTGCTCGTAGCGACCCTCCACGTAGATCTTGACCGGGATCACGCACTTAGTGGTCTCGCGGAGATCCACGACAGGCCGTTCTCCATGTACCAGTTCGAGGTCCTCGCCGGGGACACGATCCGGTTCCTGATCAAGGCGGATGAACATCGCGATGCGATCGCTACATATCTGCATCAGTCTCCAGCGGTCGACTCTCTCGAAAACGTCGCAAAATCCCAACTGCTCGTCACCAAACGGTCGTCCGGGATCGTGCCGATACTTCGGAAGAACCACGGAATGCTCCAGCAGATGAGCCAGTTCCACGGCACCGTTCGCGTCATTGACGTCATCGTCTACAACCGCGACGACCTCAAGAGCATCATGGAGGAACTACAAGAACTTGGGTCGGTCCAGCTGAAGCAACTCAAGCCGTTCGGCGACCCTGCGTCGTCCCTCTCAAGCCGCCAGGCGGAGGTCCTCGAACTCGCCTACAACGCCGGCTACTACGACTGGCCTCGGCCGACGGATGCGGAGACATTGGCTGGCGAACTCGATATCAGCCACGCGACGTTTCTGGAGCATCTTAGAAAGGCCGAACGCAAGATTATGGACGAGGCACTCGGTGGAGCGGCACCGACACCGGAGATACCCCACGAAATCGAACTCTGACGCTGGCTACCGCCTCGGCAGGTAGTTCGTTACTATCTCTGGCGGCGTGCGCCTCAGCTATCGAGTGACGAACTCCTCGGACCACGATTGTAACGTCTCCTTCGCCGCTCCGGTCGTGCTGCCCACGTGGAGGATTCACGACGTCAAATCCACCATAAAACTGGTCAAGAGGCGTTGAGACACGTCCTCCGGAACATACTCTATCTCACCAACAATGTGCTTCACAAGAGCTTTTCCTTGAAACCGAGACACCTCATGACGTTCACTTACCGACGCGATAGCGTGTTCTTTAGGAAAATTCTCTCGTCATTGACGATAATTGCCCATCGTCTCGACCGACCAATTCGAAAGGACAACAGCCCGCCGATTCGCTTGCCGTAAGCGAAATTGAGAAGCGACTATCAGGGGGCTCGCAGACTTTTGGTTGAGTTTTTGTTAGCGACGACGCAGCTGTCGCGCGACACTAGGTCATACTGAATGCGACTACCTGTGGATCTTCCGAGCTACAACGCGAAGCCGTCGGTAATCTGCGATCCACGTCCCGTCTCGGAACTGATCTTCTCGAAGGCGATCTTCAACAGAAGCGATGACCGCTGACTGTTCGTCGTCTGGGATCGCAGATAGGAAACTGTCACCGAACATGCCGAGCCATTCAGCGAGTCCGTCGGTACCGCTATCGAGTTCAGTTGGTCGGTCAAAGAGCGTCGCGTAGCGTGTTTCGAGATCGTGTGATTCCAACTTCGAGGTGTATTCCCCGATACTCGGGAAGTACCATGGACTCTCGACATCATAACCGCGTACGGCCGCCTCTTCACGAACTGCGTCAATAATGGCGGCGACGTTTCCTGTCCCACCCAGCTCAGCGACGAACCGGCCACCAGGAACGAGTGTATCGGAGACCGAATCGAGAACGGCATCCTGTTCTGGAATCCAGTGGAGTGCCGCGTTGGAAAACACGGCATCGAACGGATCACCGAACGAGAACCTGCGGGCATCTTCATTGACGAACTCGTAGGCGGGATAAGCATCCTGGGCCTTCTCGACCATTTCTTCAGAGGCGTCAAGACCGACGGTATCCGCCCCTGACTTGGCAATACGATCTGTGAGATGGCCGGTCCCACAGCCGAGGTCAAGTATTCGCTCCCCCTGTTCTGGCTCCAGAAGATCCACCACCCCTTCACCGTACTCGAAGACGAAGGAGTGTCCCTCATCATAGCTATCGGTATTCCACTCGTTCACTGATTTACCGTCCGGTCCACCCATGTCATCACTACTCTATACGTTCACACTTATCTTTTGAACTATCAGGAACCAGTTCTCACTCCGCTAAATTTGGCCACAGAAGTGTCTCTACAGGTAAACTATGCACATCAGATCGCTCGATGATATGATTATACCACCTCCTCAGTCTTGTATTTCTCAATGTGAACGCATTGGTCGGCGAAGGTCATGACATGGCCTCTAGTTGAACAACGAGTGGATTCAGTCTTTATCGGTCGCATTGCGCATCTCCGGCCCAAACCGGATATTTTCATTGATAGTCTTCCAAAGGAACAACCGATTGCGTTTCTTCCGAAGCATTTCCACCAGTAATAGCGGAATCTCCGTTTGAGGAGTTGCTGTCGCCAGTGCTACTTGACGAAGCGTTGCTAGCTTGGCGAGGAGACCATTCGACTTCGTCGGCGAGTTCGGCGGCGGCCTCTTCGACTAATCCGGGTTTATAGCGGTCGTCGGCTGGTGGGGCGTCGAGCGCCCCCTGGTCGGTGAGGAACTGCGGGGCGGTCTGCTTCATCAACCGACCCGGCTCGGTGGCCCGTTCGAAGTCGGTCGCGAACTGGAGGCGTTCGACGTTCTCGACGATCGGCGGGGGTCGGTACTCGCCCCAGTTGAGCGACGACCGGTTGAAGTAGNCGTTCGAAGTCGGTCGCGAACTGGAGGCGTTCGACGTTCTCGACGATCGGCGGGGGTCGGTACTCGCCCCAGTTGAGCGACGACCGGTTGAAGTAGCGGAGGTCATCCTCCTCCTGAACCAGGTCGAGGGTACGCTGGTGGTCGGTCGCCTGAATTCTGGTGGCCTCCAGTTCGGCCTTCATGATGCCCTTCGCCGCCTCGTAGTGGTTCTCGATGAGGTCGTCGGTCATCGGGATCCC
>NZ_AOMB01000040.1 GCF_000336675.1 Halococcus hamelinensis 100A6
TCCTGGAAGACCGACTTCGCGACCGAGGGCTCCCAGCCCAGCCCCGCCGCGATCCGTCCCTCCCGGAGGTTCGCGAGGATCGTGGAGATATCTGTATCCTCAATTGTCACATTGATCCCCTCGGCGTCGAGCACCTGGAGGAGATACCGGTGGGTACACGACCCGGTCGTGACGCCGACGGACTTGCCCGCGATGTCGGCCGTCTGCTCGATCGGCGAGTCCCGCGGGACGATCAGAAGGTTACACTGCTGGCCGTGCGACCAGTTGGCGAGCCCGACGAGGCTCGCAGGGGTCTCGGTCTGGGCGATCGTCACCAGTGCGGGCATNAGGTTACACTGCTGGCCGTGCGACCAGTTGGCGAGCCCGACGAGGCTCGCAGGGGTCTCGGTCTGGGCGATCGTCACCAGTGCGGGCATATCGCCCATCCACCCGACCTGGTTCTTCCCGACGCTGATCCGGTTCGCGATCACCGACCCCTGGAGTGCCGACTGCCACTCCAGCGAGTAGTCGTCGGGGAGGTGGCGGTCCACGAGGTCGTCGTCGTGCTTCATCACCAACGCCTCCCACGCGTGGGCCGAGAAGGGCTGATAACCCATCGTTAGCGTCGTTCCGGTTCCGCTCGCGACACCCAGACAGCCGGTCGCGAGACCCGTTCCCGCGACGGTCGCTGNGGGCTGATAACCCATCGTTAGCGTCGTTCCGGTTCCGCTCGCGACACCCAGACAGCCGGTCGCGAGACCCGTTCCCGCGACGGTCGCTGCCTGGAGGAATCGCCGCCGAGTACTTCTCGAAATCCCCTCTTTCAGGGGACTGTGATCATTTCGGTACATGTTTTGTTCCTAGTTCCCTATGTGGTGCATCTGTCCCGGAGCGAGAGATGATTAGGCCAAAGATTGGTGAGCGAAAAGAACACTCCTCACCTTTGGTGAACTATCCTGGCAGAGCGATTATCGGCTATACGAATAACCATCTAGCTTGGAAGTACAGGCATATCGCTGCGTTCGGTTAATAATACTCCATCAATCCGCACTCCTGCCAGTAGCCTCAAGCCTGTTGATGAGGCTCGGATCAGGATGCACTCTCTTTGAGGGGTTTTCATGGATTTGAACTATATGTGGTCACTGACAGCCTGCCAGCAATCATGTGGCTACTAACAGGCTAGACTTGTTTCGAACTACTGAAACCCACACCTCGCTGCCTCACCTACGTTTGACGGCCACACTCGCTAGTGTGTCGCCTTCGATGACAGTCGCCTCCTGGGTAAGAGAGTAGAGTACTCCATTTCGATCTGCTTCGACAGTCTGCAGTTTCTCATAGGTGGTTGGGGCATAGAGTGTCCCCAATCGGTTGCCGGTTGAAATTTCCTGTCCGAGTTCGATGGCAGGGTCCGTTTGAAACAACCCTGAGTCAGCAGCGACGATACGACTGAGGTGGTTTCGGGCAAGAATGGGATTGCCATTCGACTCCGGCTCACCCTTGAGCATAGTGAGGTAGCGAAGGACGTTCAGTATCCCAGCTACCCCCGTTTTGATGGCAGGCTCAATGAGCTGTTTGCTCTGAGCGAGTTCGGGTGTAATGGAGGGTGTTTCGCTTTTGGCGGCAGTAACTCGAAACTTGCCGCTGAAGCCACGAACAGCCCATTCCTCGCCAGTGTCGTTCTCAACCGGCTCGCCCAAGAGGAGATCGGTACCGAACACGGTCGCGAGGTCACGAGAGGCATGGTCGCCCTCTTCGAAGACGACGTGCGTTAGCGTGCTTGGACTGCCTGTATGAAGGTCGATGACAACATCCGCTCCGCTCGCGAATTCCCAAAGACGGGCGACCATACGTTCATGGAGCGAGCCATTGGAATTGCCCGGCCAGACCCGGTTCATGTTCGCGTTCACCGAGTCGAGCGATTCGGACGTCGTGTAGGAGACCCGGTCAAACGTAAGTGGGTTTGCGACTGGAATCGCGATGAGGGTTCCGGAAAGCGTGGCGGGCTTGAGACGGTCATGCAGGCGACGGAGGACCTCCGTGCCATTGACCTCACGACCATGCTGGGCAGCCTGAACGTACAGAGTCGGCCCCGAGTTACTCCCAGTATAGGTGTGAACGGTCGTCGCCACTTCAATGCCTGAAGGGAGGCGGGCGAGAACGATCCGTTCGCTAGTGTGTTCAGACATGAGTATACTCTCTTCGCAGGGTCATATGTTGAAAGCCTGAATTAACTGCTAATTGAGCTAGCAGATTCTCATCGTGGGAATCAACTCTCGGCATACTTACCATAGCCCTAACCGCTCAGTTGCTGCTTGTAGGCCGTTTGTCAGGATGCTTGATGGGGATTGTTGTCGTGTTTCGGTACCCATCGATAATGTTGCGACATCACGTTCGAGTCGGTCGGCGTATTTGAGTCGAATACGTCGTGCCTCGGTAACGGAAATGGGAGACTGACAGTCGATTTCGTCGGCAATCGGTTGGTAGTCGCGTGGATTGATGGACATCGCTTCGAGATAGTCCCATACTGCTGGAGAGTCAAGACCCTCTTCCATCGCGGCTGCTGTGAGCTGCAGAAGCTCCTCGAAAGTAGGAATCCGAATTCGGTCTGCGTCGATACCCGGCTCGCCGACTTCGACGGTCTTTGAGGCCGTTTGCTCGACGATTCGGGACATATCCATGGCCAGCCTCACTATCTGGGAGGGCAGAGCTGTATCGGGTGCCCGCCACTCAATGGTTGGGAATCGTTGTCGAACGCGGACCGGCATCGGCATCGTGTTCTCGGGCTGGAAATGGGCCCTGAATTCTGTCTCTGAAACACCTCGGTCGGCCGCGAGCGTACGGAACGCCTCGTATTCACTGGCAAGTTGCTCATCCCAGGCAGCGGTATCGGTCGTATATTCCCAGAGGTCGCGGAATCGAATGAACTCATCACCACACAGCGAGCGATATGCGTACGGACGTGCGCTGTACATCACGTGTTCGCTTGCGTAACACGGAGAGGAACTCACGAGTGCAAGCGCCGGATCGAGTGCGGTGAGGAGGTTCACCTGCCGCGGGATGTCCACGGCGTCGAAGTGGATATGGGTTCCAGCACACTGTGTCGCGGGTTTGATCCCATCGCCATAAATTCGTTCGAGGAGTCGGCCTCGCTCGCTCACGATCGGTGANATATGGGTTCCAGCACACTGTGTCGCGGGTTTGATCCCATCGCCATAAATTCGTTCGAGGAGTCGGCCTCGCTCGCTCACGATCGGTGAGGAGCTATCCGAGAGGGGTGTTCCGAGCGGAACGAGATGCTTCCCATTTGCAGTCGCCGCCGTCAGTACTGCTTGGAGCGTCGATTGCAAGGCCTCTCGTAGCTCGAACTCACTCTCGACCGGTGGCGTCTTGACCTCGATGAGTGACGAGACGAACTCCGGATCGACGTACTCGTGCGCGTCGAGGAGTTCTCGCCCATCGCAGAGCGCGCCCGTTTCGTCGATGACCCAGTATTCGGCCTCTAGTCCTATCTTCATNTACTCGTGCGCGTCGAGGAGTTCTCGCCCATCGCAGAGCGCGCCCGTTTCGTCGATGACCCAGTATTCGGCCTCTAGTCCTATCTTCATGCATTTCCTCCAACCCCCACAAAACTGAGTTGTATACGTCTTATGTCCGTTAGTAATATATACGTATCGCCCCCCTCCGTATCTCGATCGTCCAGAAAGAGAACCGATTAATGCCCAACTAACGTACTAGAGGGGGCTGAATGAAATGAGCAGTCGTTTCGTAGACGATCACGGTAACTACTCGGATCCGTTCCGGGCGATCGATGATGTGCAACTGCCAACATGCTCATACTGCTACGGGTGCAATACTCGTTGAAAGTGGTAGCAAACGTGACCTTTGTCGGTCGTGAGGTGTCCGTGAACTGATGCGGAGACGACGCTATCTGCGGATGCTCGGGGGCCTTCCGGTCGTCGCTGCCGGTGTTTCGGGATGTCTCTCCGGGAGCATGAGCGGACCAGCGGACCGAGCGCTCACGGCCGAAGCGATCGGTGAAACGTGGACGTACTCGGAGGGGGGTTCCCCGGTCGTCACCGAGAGCGGGACGGTAACCGCGAGCTATCGCGCCGACGAACCGTACCCGCAGACCGTTAGACTCCGGCTGTGGCCCTGTGAGGGTGAGACGCTCGAAGCACTCGGCGGGACCTGCTCACTGGGAAACCTCCCGGACCAGATGCGGGCGAACGAGAGCGTCTCGACCGCGAATCGCTCGGTCGGCGAGACCGCCTTTCTCTGGTGGACCGACGTCGTCACCGATATCGAGGTAGTCACCGCGAACCACGTGTTCCGACTCACGCATACCCTTCTCAGTGAGACGGATTCGGATACTGGTCGGGAGACACCGTCCCGCGACGACCGAATCGAGACGGTGACCAGGATCGCACGGTTACAGACGGACAAGATCGATCGTGTGACGTGAGCGCAAGGCGAGAGGTACGGTCTCCTTGAACGCGGATCAACAAATGAGGGGTGCGCTTCTTTCGCCTGTGAACGGATGAGGGAGCTATCTATCCGTCTCACCTGAGAAACCGACTGATGAGGTTCCGTGGTTATCGATAGCGGTACTCGTACGTATACTTACAGATATTCTGCGTGCCAGGGAATAGGACGGACGGTACTCCAAGAGCCGAATGTCGGTCTGACCACCGCTACGCTTTTACTTCAGCGAGCGCACCGGACGGATAGAGGATGAGCGAGTTGGATGGACGACCCAGGGGAGCTGACAAGGAGCCGTTCTTCGAGGCTCCGGAGGGCGGTGGGCTGGTCGCGGTCGACCCTATCGAGCGCCATCGCTACATGCTGTCGACACCGAAACCGGTGCAGCCCGAGCCCGCTCCGACGGACGACTTCCGGTTTCCGGTCGATACCGCCGTTTCGATCCGTACCGAAGCCATCTCGCTGCCGAGTGTCGTCTCCGTGCACGTTCGCGACGGGGACGGAACACCGCTGTGTGAAGCCGAGCATTTCGCCTTCGAGGAGCTACCCGCGGGCCGGTATACGATCGAGCTGAGCGCGCCGATCAAGCTCTATCTCCTGGTCGAGAGCCCTATCACGCTGCGCGCCACCGCCGAAACCATGCGCATCGAGTTCGGCGGTTCGACGGCGGTGGTGGTGGGAGCGCGCTCACACCACGACCAGCCGGCGGCGACGGTGACGACGACGTCGGACCCCGAGGACCTGATGCGGGCGGTCTCGACGTTCGGTTCGGCCCTCAAGACGACGAGTCCGGAGCGCTCGTTTCCGACCCTCAGGGGTCATCCACCACTGGTCGAACTCGGCGAGGAACTCGACCTCGCAGGGCTCGAACCGCCCGATTCGGGTGTCGTTATCGAACTTCCGACCGACCGCCGCATGATATTCGTCGCTGCGCCGCTGGCGTACTACCTCGGCGCGCGGCTGGTGCCCGGCGATGAACCGCTCCTGCAAGCCGACACTGGGTTCGAATACGATCTGGATGGACCGCTGGGGTTCGAACGGACCGTCGAACGCACCCTGAAACAGGTGTTCTTCCTCGACTGTCTCACACGTACCGAAGGGCTCACTCCTGTGAGGGTTCACGAGCGGGAGGCGCTCGAAGGCGACCTCGAACTCGACTTCGCCGGTCTGTATGATGATTCGTTGGCCGATCAACTCGAAGCCTATCTCGCGATTCCGTTCGAGACGCTCGAAGCCCACGTCCCGAAATGGAAGCTCACCACTCACGTGGAGCCCACGGCGTCCAGCGTCGAGATGCTCCCGTTCGCCGTCAACGACCTCGCCATCGTCCGGTGTAGCGATCCGACGAGCGCACCGAATCCCGCCACGTCGGGAGCCGTAGAGACCGGTGGAGCTGCAGTGGCTGAATCGGCTCGACGCGATGGTTTCACGCGGAGTGCGAGTTCGGGGAGCGTCGCCCGGTCCGGGGATACGTTCGTGGAGCCGGAGCTGGACGGGTCGCTGGAACAGATGTGGGTGGGCGAGGGGACCCCCGTGAACGCGAGCAAGGCGTCGATCGAAGCCTACCGGCATCGGCTCGATCGGACGCCCACTGCCGGTGACATCGAGATCACGGTCGTCTGTAACGACGCGACGATGGACGAGGAGCGTGATTTCATCAACGAGGTCTACGGCGAGCGCGACGAGTTGCCCTTCGAGGTCTCCGTCGAGCGCGAACTCACGACCACGGAGCTGAAGGAGGTGCTCTCGTCCCGGACCGATTTCCTCCACTACATCGGCCACGTCGACCCGGAGGGCTTCGAGTGCGCGGACGGCAAACTCGACGCGACGACGTTGGAATCCGTCGGTGTGGACGCGTTCCTGCTCAACGCGTGTCGATCCTACCGCCAGGGCATGGCCCTCATCGAGCACGGGGCCATCGGTGGTATCGTTACACTCAGCGACGTCCTGAACTGTGAAGCGGTCAGGATCGGACGGACGCTTGCACGCCTGCTCAACTGCGGGTTTCCGCTCCGTCCAGCGCTCGATATCGCGCGTGACGAGAGCATCATGGGCGAGGAGTACCTCGTCGTGGGCGACGGAACCCTCTCGATCGCACAGGCCGAAAGTCTGACCGCGAATCTACTGCACGTGGAACGCAACGACGGACTGTTCGATTTGACGTTCAGTGCGTATCACACGTCGAGAACCGGAATGGGAACGTTGGTGGTGCCCCATCTCGACGACAGCGAGTACCACATCTCTACCGAGAACATTCGAGAGAACGGTCTCACGCAGAACGAGCTTATGGATTTTCTCCCACTATCGGACGCACCGACTAAGATCGATGGGAAATTGCGGTGGAGTTCTGAGATCGACGCTAACGAGCTATAGAATTACGGGCCAGCGTAGGCACTAGAGTGAGCCGCTGCTGCGCTGCCCACCTGTGACAGGAGGGTCATCAGGCCGAACAGCGCGGCGAGGGTTTTCGGGTGGTTCTGTAGGTACGTCCGGAGTTCGTTGGTATCGGACATTGCGTTTTACCGGAGACGCGCCCTCGATATGAATATTTTCGAATAGTTATGATATGAACTGAATTGGTTTTTCTCGTAACATCATAGAGAATTCCGAATGAGACCTGTGACTCGCCCGGCACATCACGATAGTGTCCGTTGTAGCCGTGCGCCTCCGGACTATCGACCGAATTGAAGCGTGAAGCAGCCTACAGTTGGCAACCGCTATACGTGGGGAGAGGGAGTAGGGGCGGCGTCTGCAAGCCCCTATTTCATACGAAATACGACACTACTCGTCTCATGAGTGGAATGACAGTTGTACTGGGGTGGGACGCTCTCGATCACGAACTGGTGAGGGAGTATCACCTGGAGGGTTCGTTCGGGCCCGCTCACACCGGTTTGGAGACCTTCGACAATCCGTACCTGGGTGAACCCCACACCTACGAAGTCTGGCCGTCGATAATCACCGGTCGTCCACCGGAAGCACACGGCATTCGAGTGGAGTCCGAGGCGGGGGTCGACTGGAGGAATCCAGTGCTCTCTACGATCAGTCAGTATGCGTCGAGGTGGGTGCCACGCGACGTCCGGACCGGCTTCGGTCTGCGACTCCAGAACCGAGGCGTCGAGCTCGACTTCAAGTCCGCGGGGTACTTCCACGACCAAGGGATCGAGACGGTGTTCGACGGCCGGACGGCGCGTCCCGTCGCCGTCCCGAATTATCGAGTCCCTGCCGACGACGAGCTCGATATCCTCTTCGACCGGGGGGCACAGCTCAAGGAATTCCTTCGGTCTGAGAAGACGAGTGACGGGAACAAACGGTCCACCCCGACCGCGTCCCTCTCACGACTCGAGGAGCGACTCGCCGCCGAAGCCGCGGGGAAGTTGGGCGTCGTTCGTTCCGCCGTCCAACGCGAGTACGACCTCGTGTTCGTTTGGCTGGGCTTCCTCGATACGATCGGCCACGTAGCGCCCGTCGCAGCCGAGACGGATCCTGGCTGGCAGGAGCGTGCCTATCGGATGGCCGCGCGATGGACCGAGGACGTCAAACGAATGCTACAGCCCGAAGACCGGGTGTTCTGCGTCTCCGACCACGGGCTTCAGGACGGCGACCATACACACAATGCGTTCCTCGGTGCCCCCAGCGAAGAACTCCTCGATGGTGCCGAATCGGTGCTCGATGTTCGTGACGTGCTCGAGAACGCGACGGAGTCGCACCGTATCATCGCTGAACCGCCGGTCAGAGCAGCCTACTCGGGGAGATCGAGTACGCACGCTCGGACGCCTGAAGACGTAGAGAACCGGCTCTCGAACCTGGGCTACCTGTGAGAAGGGTCGATCAGGCGAGTTCCCGCTCGTTTTGCACCGCGATCGGTGGTTCCCGCCTGCGTAGTCGGGTGGTAATGACTGAGCAATCGAATCCCCCCTCCAGCTGCAGTTTTCAGGATGATCTTGTCGTCGCCAACCGCGTCGATCCGGTCCTCGTCGATCGGGTTCGTGTTCTCTCCCGACGTGTCACCGCCCGTCCGCACCGGAGATGTCCGTGACCCGGAGTTCGTCGTCGGTACTCGCACTCACATCGCCCGGGTTGAGGGGGAACGTCTGATCGGAGACGTCGTTCAACCCGAGTTTGGCCTTCACCGTATCGGTGATGTTCGGGTCGACGTCGACGTGAGCGACCCCGTCCTCGACGCTCACGACGATACCGACCGTCGCGCCGTTCGTGTTCACGACGTCCTTTCCGACGTCGTCCTCCGTGAGTTTCTCTGTGCTCATGGAGCACCTCGTAGGTACCGAGGAGGCATGCCGTTTACGGCCCCTTCAGAAGCGGTCTATAGTTCGCTCGTCGCCCCCTCCTCTCACCCACCGTACCTTGCGTGCGCAGGCAAGGACTGTTTACTCGTGTATAGCATAATCGATCGGTATGGAAGTCGTCGTCTGTCCGGAGTGTGGTGCCGAGACGGATTACGGGGAGCCGGAGCGCCCGAGGTCGGACCAAAACACAATTCCGTGTGCGAACTGCGGGGAAGTGCTGGTTTTGGGATGAATCAGTGACCGGCTCGTCGGGACCCAGCGGACGATCGGTAGTCCCTACGGAACGTCCAGGCGACGAGGAAGCACCTGTCCCCAGACGTACTTATCGAGAAGCCGGACCGTGAGCGGGTGCTCGACCTCGATACAGCACGAGAGGCGGGGATAGCCGAACCGAACGGCTGCAACATCGTGCCAGTGGGTCGGCTCCGGACCCGGATCAACCTCGACGGTACAGGTCGCGCACAGACCTCGTCCGCCACAGTTGGCGTGGGTCGAGATCGTTCCGTAGACGGGGAATCCATGTTCCAACAACGCATCCCGAAGGTTGTCGCCACGTCCGACCTCGATGGTCGTCTCGTCGTCCTGGGTGACGACCGTTACGGGGATTCGCTCGTCCATGACCTCGATACGAGTTCGAGCAACGTCAACACCACCGTAGACGGAGAGCCCTCGATCAGAACGACCTGTCCTGTCGCCGCTCTTTATCGGCACCTCGGATCCCGGGCGGTGTGAAGAACGCCGCACCCCGCTTTTCGAGCTGAAAAGTGATGTAATCGCCCCATAACAGATCAGAAAAAGAACATTCCCTGGAAGCCCCGACCGGTCACTTGTCGAGCGTCGGGTCCTGAACCTCGTCGGCGTCCTCCGCGAGCCGAACGCGTGCGTCCGGATGCTGGTCGGGGCCTTCGACGATCGCACCGCCGTCCCTGAGGTCCTCGATACGCGCTTTGACCGCGTCGGGGTCGGTCCGACCGACGACGGCGACGATGTCGATGAGGTCGCTTTCCGGTATCCCGTACCCGGTTCCCTGGGAGCTGAAGGATTCGAACTCGTCCGCCTCGTCGCGGAGGTATCGGATGTACTCGCGGACGTCGGTCGACCGACCGATATCGTCGTGCCAAGAGCCGGGGTAGATGCTTATTCGGTCCGTCCCCAGTGCGTAGAAGCTATCGGCATCGGCCCACGTTTCGGCATCGGTAAGCCGTGCGTTCACCGTCTCGTCGAACGTGCCACGGTCGAAGCTTCCCTGCGCACCGCCGGTCAGCGCCTCCGAGTACGCCGCGACCGTCTCCCTGCTCACGCCCGGCTCCTCGTGCGGGTGATATATTTCGATCAGCTTGAGGAGTTCGTCGGCGAGCAGGTTCCGATTGCGTTCTTCGGCCTCCGAGATGATGTTCTCGTTGATACTCGTCATCGTACAGGAACACGGGTACAAGAGGAAATAAGGGGCCGGATAGCGGTCCACACGACCGATAGTGACGTCAGGTTTCGTTTCCCGACTTCGTCGGCGAAAACATGGTGATGCAAGCGTACAGAACGAAGAAACTGCACAGCGCGAAGACGACACCGAACCCGGCCATGCTGTATGGCGTTTGAGGAAAGGTGAAACCCAGGAGCGTCGCCGTTTTCGACGGATCCAGGGTTCCGAGAAAGTAGCCGACACCTGCCACTACGAGGACCGTGAGTGCGGCGATCGCACCGAGGATACGCCGTCCGGAGACGGTCCCCGCCGTCTCGACCATGGACGTCCCGTCGGGCCGGACGGCAATACCCTTTACTCTCGTCTCCCGAGCCGAACACCCGCTCATCGAGGCGGGGTACGGAGTGAGAGGCGAAATCGGCCCCGGGGTCGGCTCAGTCGTGCCCGTAGATCGCCACTGGATGATACGGCTCTTCGAGGTACTCGACGTCCGAATCCGAGAGACCGATGTCGAGGGCGGCCACCGCGGCGTCGAGGTGTTCGATGCTCGACGTGCCGACGATCGGCGCATCGACGTTCTCGTTCTGGAACTGCCACGCGAGGGCGATCTGTGCCATCGTCGCGTCGTACTCGTCGGCCAACTCCTTCACACGGTCGTTGATCGCCTCGCTTCCCGGTCCCTCGTGATACGGCACCCCCTCGTCGAGTTCGTGTTCGCTCCGGGTTGTCGTCGCGAACGCCGCGTGCGGGCGCGTGAGATAGCCCGCACCGAGTGGGCTCCACGGCATGACCCCGACGTTCTCGCGCCGACAGACGGGAAGCATCTCGCGTTCCTCCTCGCGGTAGGCCAGGTGATAGAGGTCCTGCATCGTCTCGAACCGTGCGAGGCCATGGTCGTCCGCGACGTCCAGTGCGTGTTCGAACTGGTGGGCCCACATCGAGGACGCGCCGAGATGACGGACCTTGCCACGATGGACCGCGTCGTCGAGGGCGTGAAGCGTCGTCTCGATCGGCGTCGAGTAATCCCACCGATGGATCTGATAGAGGTCGACCGTGTCCATCCCCAGTCGGTCTAAGGAGTGTTCCAGCTCCTGTTCGATGGTCTTTCGGGAGAGCCCGGCGGCGTTTCGGTGGTCGGTCGCTCCGCTGAACCGGACCTTGGTGGCGACGACCTGCTGGTCGCGGTCGTACTCGGAGAGCACGTTCCCGAGGATCTGCTCGCTCTCGCCCGCGGAGTAGGTGTTCGCCGTATCGAAGAAGTTGATGCCGTGGTCGATGGCGCGTTCGACGAGTTCGCGTCCCTCGTCCTCGTCGAGCATCCAGTCGTGACCGCTCCCGAAGCTCATGCAACCGAGGCAGATCTTCGAGACCTCCATCCCCGTGGAGCCGAGTGTCGTGTATTCCACGCCTATCCGACCACGTGAACCAGCATAGTGCTGTCGGACGTCCCGGTGAGCCGTCGTTGCTTTCGGGAAGGGGTGATGGCCCGCGACCTCATTTTGCGCGCCATCCGTCGACCCCGAACACCATGTCGACCATCGAAACGCCCGTGCCGAGCAGCCTGCTGGCGAAGACGATCCCGATCACCGACGAGTGCGGTCGACCCGAGATCCCTCCGGAGACGTCGTATTCGAGGACAAGAACGTGGGCAAGTCCGGAGAGCGGATGCCAATGGGGAAGAGCCCTCCGAGCTTCCCCGTCGGTAGCCAGTTCCCTCGGTCGGTAAACACCTGAGCTTTCACCTGCCACCCGCACCGTCGACCGGCGGCGCGACCGGCTGATGGGCTTTCCCAACGGCTAGGTCGGGATCGGAATTCGGTGGCACGAGGATCGAGGATTCTCGAACGGTGTCATGGCTGCCGACCCCATGCACTGCCGACCGGTTGCTGCTCGCCAAAGCTAGTCCCTCACACGAGGGAGTCGGTATCGTCGCGTTCGTTCACGTGAGGTCCCCGCTGACGTACGTTCCGTTCTTGAACTGTGAGTTGTACTCCTGCTGGACGAACCGACCGTTGTGGAGCAATAGCACCGAGTAGGGATCGGTCCCAGCATAGGGGACGGTGAACTCCAAGCGGTAAAACGCGGCGCAACTCGTGTTCTGGGGGTTGTACGCAGCCTGAGGACTCGTGATATTGACGAGGAACTGCGTCGGCCCGTTCTTCACCCGTGGCTCGTCGAGTACCGCGGTCGGGCCGCGAACCGGGAGCGCTCCCGCGATCGTGTAGTTCGAGCGATGCTGTGTCGGCGCGTTCATCCGCAGCATTCGGATCCCGGGCTGGACACCAGGACCGCAGTGTACTTCACTAGGGGTGAAATCCGTGACGACGACCGTCTCGGACGACCGGTCGGAGGAAGGAGTTCCCGATTCGTCGACGAAGGGGAATCCAGCGATACTGCCGCCGAGCATAAAAACGGTGATCCCGACAGCGACGAGCCAGACCACACCTCTCGACTTCATATCACTACCCTTATTGATTCGTTTATATACCTACCGAACCGAAGCTGTGTATAGTAAGGTCCATCGTCATCATATCGTGTGGGTCGATTCACGGTTCCGGAGTGATTCCCGATAGAGTCGTGGTCGACACGCGATCCTTCCCCTGTCCCCGCAGTCTCAACCCCCCTCGTCTTCGCGCTCCTCGTCGACGAGGAGTGCGTTTGTGACGAGGTTCTTGGTCGCCCGTCGGAACCGCTCGGAGAGGGCCTGGTGGGAGATGCCGAGTTCGTCGGCGAGTTCCTGGGCGTTGATCTCGCGTGGGATGTCGTAGTAGCCTCGTTCGACGCCAGCGGTGAGGGCTTCGTACTGGCCCTCGGAGAGGTTGTGTCGAGCCTCTTCGAGTTCGTCGACCCCGTAGATACGGGTCACGTCCAGGGTGAATTCGTTTTCGCGGGCGTACTCGTTGGCTGCCGACAGCCCGCGTCGCTCGGGGAAGAACACGCGGAGATGCCATTCGTCGTCGCTTGCGGTGGCCTCCTGGATGGTCGCTCCCAGTTCGGCGACCATGTAGCCGATGATCTGTGCGTGGTCGCTCCACACCATCCGGTAGAACCGCTCGCCCTCGACGTCGGCGAGCAGTTCGACCTCCGCGACGCTCGTATCGTCTTCGAGTATCCCGGTCAACCCCTCGAACTCCCCGTACGTCGCCCGCACGAACGGCACCACCCGGGTGGTCTCGTGGGCCACCACACGGTCGACCTCGAACACCATATCCGGACGGCGTTCGAGCGTATCGTGGAGCGCGAACTCCGCCACCGGGATGCTGAACTCCGCTATCGTCGACACAGATATGAGACCGCACGCTTGCATATGAAGGTTTTGTGCGACAGATCGGTGTCGTGTCCATGCAGAAGTGGAGTTCGGGTGCCCGGTGCGCGTCACTGGTGAAACCCCGCTATCGAGAGGAACGGCGACCACCGTCTGTACCCCGCGGCCCGTTCGATGCTCCGTTCCCACATCCGTCGGTTGACGGTGAGAGCCGCGTCGAGACGACTAGCAGAACACGACCCGAGATCGATTCGTCACTACGTGAATAGTGCCAGTACGCTCTTGACGACGCTGGTCGTCTCTCACCGAGAGAACAGCGATGACCTTCGCAAACCAACCACTCGATGAGTTCCTCGCGAGCGTCGCAGCACCCACCGTCACACCGAGCGGCGGTGCGGTCGCCGCCGTCGGTGGTGCGTTCGGGGCCGCGCTCTGTGAGATGGCCTGCATCCACACCGTCGAGAAGGAGGGCTACGCCAACGTCCACGCCGAGTTCGGGGACCGTCGCGACGAACTCGCGGAACACCGGGCCCGGCTGCTGGAACTCGCCGACGAGGACGCACGAGCGGTCGAGGAGCTGCAGGCGGCTTTCGAGACGTCGGACGACGACGGTCGCGCCGAGCTGGTTCACGAGAAGGCGCTCCGTGCCGTCGACGTTCCCGTTGCGGTTGCCGAGTCCTGTCTCGATATCCTCGAACACGCGACGGCAGCGACGGCGAACGGCAACACGAACGCCATCGCCGATGCCGGGACTGGGGCATTGCTCACCCGTTCAGTCCTTCGGTCGTCGGTCCTCACGGCACGAACGAACCTGGAACTACTGGAGGACACGGCCACGGTTTCGGAGATCGACGACCGGTTGGACACCATCAGCAACGAAAGCGACGAAGCCCTCTCGCGAATAACGTCGAATCTCGAACGAACGGGGTGACCCGATCTCGGTCGGTTCCCGCGTGTTCGTCGTGCCTCCCACACGAACGCGACGATGATCATCGATAGAAGGAGAAGGTTGCAAGCCACACTTCTTTCCGGGAGGGTCACCGATTGCCGTTCTACTTTCAGAAAATGAGCGAAGACACATCCACACCGTCGGACGAGTCATCGGGCCCCGAGACGGAACACTCGATCGGTGAAACGGCGCAACAGCAACTCACGCAGGCCGCCGCCTACGTCGACGTCAGTCCGGACATCATCGAGCAGCTACACCACCCCAGTAAGATACAGGAGGTCACCATCCCGGTCAGGCGGGACGACGGGACCGTCGACGTCTTCACCGGCTATCGGGCCCAGCACGACAGCGTTCGCGGGCCCTACAAGGGTGGGCTACGCTACAGTCCGGAGGTCGACAGGGACGAGTGTGTCGGCCTGGCGATGCTGATGACGTGGAAGTGTGCGGTGATGGACCTCCCGTTCGGCGGCGCGAAAGGCGGTGTACGAGTGAATCCGAAGGAGCTGAGCGAGCTCGAAACGGAACGACTCACACGTCGGTTGACCCACGAGTTCAGTTCGTTCATCGGTCCGACGAAGGACATCCCCGCCCCGGATATCGGGACCGACGCCCAGGTCATGGGATGGATAATGGACGCGTACAGTATGCGAAACGGCGAAACGACGTCGGGGGTCGTGACCGGGAAGCGTCCGGCCATCGGCGGCAGTTACGGGCGCTCCGAGGCACCGGGACGGAGCGTCGCGATCGTCACCCGGGAAGCCTGTGGGCAGTACGACCGGCCGCTCGACGAGACGACGGTCGCAGTACAGGGGTTCGGGAGCGTCGGGGCGACCGCAGCACGGATACTGGACGACTGGGGGGCGACGGTCACGGCGGTCAGCGACGTCGACGGAGGGATCCGCGACCCGACGGGGCTCGACGTCGCGAACATCGACGCCGAGGGGCCACT
Source organism: Halococcus hamelinensis 100A6 (assembly GCF_000336675.1). Classification (NCBI taxonomy): domain Archaea; kingdom Methanobacteriati; phylum Methanobacteriota; class Halobacteria; order Halobacteriales; family Halococcaceae; genus Halococcus; species Halococcus hamelinensis. Next base: position 15,346 of record NZ_AOMB01000040.1, read on the forward strand.
GACGGATGCCGCGACCGGTGGAGGCATCGAGACGATCTCGAACGAGACGCTGCTCGAACTCGACGTCGACGTTCTCATCCCGGCCGCGATAGGGAACGTGATTACGGACGAGAACGTCGACGAGATCGAAGCCGGCCTCGTCGTCGAGGGCGCGAACGGACCGACGACGCCTGCGGCCGACGAGGCCCTCGAAGACCGCGACGTCCCGGTCATTCCCGACATCCTCGCGAACGCCGGCGGCGTGACGGTAAGCTACTTCGAGTGGCTGCAGGATATCAACCGACGGGCCTGGTCGAAAGAGCGAGTGAACGAGGAGCTCGAGGACGAAATGCTGACGGCCTGGGAGGGCGTTCGGGACGAGTTCGAGGCGCGCTCGGTCTCGTGGCGCGATGCCGCGTACATCGTTGCGCTCTCACGGATCGCCGAGGCCTACGACGAGCGTGGGCTCTGGCCGTAGCGCCGTTCAGGCGGTCCTCGGCCGTTCCGTACGGAACGGCGAGACGTCGACCCGAACCGTCGATCGGAAATACAAGGTGAATCGGGGGTGAATTTATGTAGCAGCGGCGTTATCTTGGTGGAAATGGATACGTGCCCGATCTGCGAAGGGTCCCTCTCCTCGGAGCGGCCACGGCACCGAGTGATCCTCGAAGTAGCGGACAGAACGCGCTCGGTGACCCAGACCACGACCGACGGAACCCCCATTAGACGGTTGTGCGTCAACCGACGGATCTGCATCGAGTGTTGGACGGACATCCAAGAGCGCCTCTCGTAGCATCGCTGGGGAAGCTCGGGGCCAGTGTACGGACTCTGTCAGTCCGCAAGTCGGGCGGCGGACGCACTCTCGGACATCGACCCGAGACCGGAAGTCGTCCGCCCAAACCGGTTCAGGCTGGGGTATCTCCGGTGTCGACAGCGTGTATCGATGGCGCTCTCCGAGGTCGACCGCCGCCAGCTCACCGCCGTCTATCCCCTCGAAGGGGAGCGCCACTCGGACCGCGTTCGCCGGTTCGTTCGACGGACGATTGGCGAATTCGTTCCCTGTTCATCGAAAGCACTCCCCGGGCCAGGAGCGCACTGGCGATTGCACCGGCCTGCGAACCCGTTCGCTCACCGACTCATCACGCTGGAGCGCCCCACGAAAGTACGACCGTGTATTATCGTGTATATCGATTGGATTTTTCCAACCTACGAATAACTGATCGAGGTTATGTAATTTAAATAACTAGACGTCCGCCTTACTGCCGAAGGGCGACGAGTAAGACGTGGACATGACACCGAAACAACTGAGCGAACACGAGATACACGACGTGCTCCGGAACGAACGACGTACTCGGCTGCTGGAACACCTTCACCGGGAGCGCGACACCGTCTCGCTACGGGAGTTGTCCGAGCACATCGCGATGCTCGAAACCGGGGAAACGCCGCCACCACGTCGGGTGAGGGAGAGCGTCTACAACTCCTGTCACCAGTCACACCTCCCGAAGCTCCACCGGATGGGTATCGTCGATTACGAACCTAACCGCAAACTCGTCAGACTAGGTGATACCTGGACCCAGGTAAGCCCGTACATGAACCCCAGCACCGAAAGCGCCATCATGTGGCCGGTCTACAGTTTGCTGATCGGGTCGGTCGGGATGGTAGTCATCGCACTTTCCAGTCTCGGTGTGGCGTTCTTCGCCACAGTCCCGATACTGGGCTGGGTCGGGCTCTTCCTCGTGGTCAGCATCGCGTCCGCCCTCTATCAGGAATACGCCCCGAAATGGGGGGAGACGGTCGGGTCGTGATTCGGGGGCCGAGGGGGACCTTAGCCGCAACGACGAATCGACGCCATTGCTCCGCGAAGCCGTGACCTCCGGGATCGAAGTCGGATAGACGTGCGGTACGAACACCGTGGTTTCGAGAACGGATGTCGGCGGTCGTCGCCGGGGACCGCGACCAGAACGATGGAGGCGTTCGCTCGGGCCGAATCTGGTGCCGGTCCCGTGAATCGCTCGGCCGGTAATCGGGTTTTTACGCCCGGAGACCGCACCAGCGGACATGACCGACCCCACAACCCTCGACGTGACCCTCGTGGACGGCTACGTCGACGAGCCCGCCCACTTCGGGGTCCCACCGTACGTCTCGACCTACCCGCGGTTCACCGCCGGCGCGTTGGTGGACGCCGGCGTTCCCGAAGAGCGGATCACCTACCACACCATCGACGAACTCCGCGACGAGAAGAAGAACTGGCGCGACGTGGCCGATGCCGACCTCACGGTCTACCTCGGGGGAATGACGGTCCCCGGGAAGTACGTCGGCGGGACGCCCGCCGAGCCCGACGAGGTGAAGGAGGTCGCGTGGGTCGCCGAAGGAACCACACTCCTCGGCGGCCCCGTCAGGTTCGGCGTCGGCGAGGAGAACGCGGGCGGGCAGGAGATGGAGCGCAAGGACCTCGACTTCGAGTTCGTGGCGAAGGGCGACGTCGAGGCGGCGGCCCACGACCTCGTCGAGAGTGGCTTGGAGGGGTTCGGCGACCGGATGCGCGACGTCGAGGAGGTCACGCGGTGGGCGCGCGAGGGCGCGTTCGTGGTCGAGAGCCACCCGAACCACCCCGACTACCTGATCTGTGAGATCGAGACCTCGCGCGGCTGTGCCTACCGGTGTTCGTTCTGTACCGAACCGCTCTACGGCAACCCGTCCTTCCGCCCGCCGGAGTCGATCGTCGCCGAGGTCGAAGCGCTCTACGAGGCGGGGGTTCGACACTTCCGGCTCGGCCGGCAGGCCGACCTGCTGGCCTACGGCGGCGACGGCGAGGCTCCGAACCCCGAGGCGCTCCGCGACCTCTACGGCGGTATCCGCGAGGTAGCCCCCGACCTGGACACCCTCCACCTCGACAACATCAACCCGATCACCATCGTGGGCTGGCCAGAAGCCTCACGCGAGGGTCTGGAAATCATCGCCGAGCACAATACTCCAGGAGATACCGCCGCGTTCGGCCTCGAAAGCGCCGACCCCGTGGTGCAGGAGCAGAACGACCTCAACGTCACCGCCGACGAGTGCTTTCGTGCGGTCGAGATCGTCAACGAGTCCGCGGGTTGGCGACCCGACGAGGACCGTCTGCCGAAGCTCCTCCCCGGGATCAACCTCCTGCACGGCCTCGCTGGCGAGCGCGAGGAGACCTACGAACTCAACAAGCAGTTCCTCCACCGCGTCTACGACGCCGGCCTCTCGCTCCGACGGGTCAACATCCGCCAGGTGATGGCCTTCGCGGGCACGAAGATGAACGAGACCGGCACGGCGATCGCCGACGACCACAAGAAACTGTTCAAGCGCTACAAACGGGAAGTCCGCGAGGAGATCGACAACCCGATGCTCCAACGTGTCGCGCCCGTCGGGACGCTACTCCCCGACGTCCACCTCGAATACCACCAGGACGGCACGACCTTCGGCCGACAGCTCGGCACCTACCCGCTGCTCGTGGGGATCCCGGGCGAACAGCCGCTCGGGGAGACGGTTGACATCGCGGTCACGGACCACGGCTACCGGTCGGTATCGGGCGTCCCCGCCCCGCTCGACCTCAACGCCGCCTCGATGAACGAGCTCGCGGCGCTGCCCGGGCTCGGCAAACGACGCGCCGGTACCCTCGTGGTGAACCGGCCCTACGGCTCGCCCGACGAGGCCAGCGACACGCTCGGGGTCGACCTCCCGAGCTTCGCCACCGCACGAACGCCCGAGGGCGCGGACTGACCCCGACCCAGAAGGGCTTTGTCGATGGCTTTCCCAGACCGGGCAATGAATCAGGAGGTCGCCGTGAGCGTCGTCCTTCCCGCCTACAACGAGGCGGCCACGCTCGCGGGGACCGTCGAGACCACCCTCTCGACCCTCGATGCGTTTCTCCCCGCTGGCTCCTTCGAGGTCCTGGTCGCCGAGGACGGCTGCGACGACGATACTCCCGAGATCGCCACCCGCCTCGCAGGCGATGACGACCGGGTCCGTCACATCCACAGCGACGAGCGGCTCGGCCGTGGCGGGGCGCTCGTTCGGGCCTTCGAGGCCGCCGACGGGGAGACGCTCGCGTATCTCGACACCGACCTCGCGACGGACATGACCCACCTCGAAACGCTAATCGAGAGCGTGCGTACGGGCGAGTACGACGTCGCCACCGGGTCGCGACTTCTCGGGGCGAGCGACGCCGACCGCCCCGCAAATCGCGACGTCCCGAGCAAGGTCTTCAACCGGCTCGTCAGGCTGTTCCTGCGCTCGTCGGTTCACGACCACCAGTGCGGGTTCAAGGCCTTCTCCCGCGAGGTGTTCGAGGACGTCGTCCCGACGATCGACGACGACCACTGGTTCTGGGACACCGAACTCCTCGTTCGCGCCCAGCGGGCGGGCTACCGGGTCAACGAGTTCCCGGTCGCCTGGACGCCGAAGGGCGACACGAAGGTCGACTTCGTTCGGGACGTGCTCGGGATGGGGGGCGGCATCCTCCGAACGTGGTGGCAGGTCATCGTCGCGCCGCGGATCACCCGGCGGGTCACGCTCGCCGCCGGCACGCTCCTCACGGTCCTCGCGGTCGTCCTGATGACCCAGTACCTCGAGGTGTCGAGCGTGCTCGACGCCATCGAGGGTGCCGACCTCGCTCTGGTGGCCGTCTCGGCGCTGGTCTACGCCCTCTCGTGGCCGGTCCGGGGCGTGCGCTACCGCGACATCCTCGCCGAACTCGGCTTCGAGGAGGGCGTGGGCTTCCTCACGGGTGCGGTGTTCGTCTCCCAGACGGGGAACCTCGTCTTTCCGGCGCGGGCGGGCGACGCGGTCCGGGCCTACGTCGTGAAAACCCGACGACGGGTGCCCTACCCGGCGGGATTCGCCTCGCTCGCGGTCGAGCGCGTCTTCGACCTCCTCACCATCACCCTGCTCGCGGGCGTGGTCTTCCTCGGCCTCGCCGCGACCGGCGCGACCAGCCTCACCGGTCTCGCCTCGACCGTCGCGGGCGGCCATCAGAGCGGCCAGCTCGCCGTGACGGTCGCGGGCGGGATCGGCGTCATCGCCATCGCCGCCGTGGGACTCATCGTCGCCAGCGCGAGTTCGGACTCGAACCTCGTCCGCCGTGGCGTACGGTCTATCAGTACCGACGCCTACGCCGACACGGTCGCCGGCGTCATCGAGCGCTTCGTCGGCGACGTCCAGGCCGTCGCCAGCGACCGCCGCGCGTTCGTCCGCGTCGGCGCGTCGAGCCTCCTCATCTGGACGCTCGACGTCGTGACCGCGCTCGTCGTCTTCGCCGCCTTCGACGTCTCGGCGGCCCCGGCGACCCTCCTCGCGGTCGGCTTCTTCGCGGTGAGCGTCGGCAACCTCGCGAAGGTCCTCCCGCTCTCGCCCGGCGGCATCGGTCTCTACGAGGGCGCGTTCGCGCTCCTCGTGACTGGCCTCTCGCCGGTCGGGTTCTCGGTCGCGCTCGCGGTCGCCATCGTCGACCACGCCGTGAAGAACGTCGTCACCGTCATCGGGGGCCTCGTCTCGATGGCGGTGCTCAACGTCTCGCTCACGACCGCTGTCGAGGAGGGCCAGGAAGTCGAGGCGACCCCGACGGAATAAGCCCCCACCTTTTGCTGCGGTCGCTCGCTTCGCTCACGGGTCACTCCATTCCCCGTTCGCATCCAAGGTTCTCCCTTCGGTCGAACCTCGCGCCGCTCGCTCCCTGGCAAAATGTGGATCAAAAGCGCGTCGGGTTCCCGATGGTCACCCTCGCGCCCGCTCGCTCACTTCGTTCGCTCGCGGTACGATCACTAACTAACCCGCGCCCACAGACCGCTTCCGTACCGCCCACCGCAACCGCACAGCTCCGCCGCCGCAGAAGCCCTCGGCCACTCGCTCCGCTCGTGGCACTCGCCCTTCATCCACCAGGAACAGCACCGCGACCGCACGGCCGCGCCGCAACCGCCGTACTGCGACCGCGGGCCGCCCCGCGGCCGCACCGCGCTCGCCGCTGCGGAAATCGTTTTCACCCGGCGCGCCGGAAGCGGAACATGGAGAACGCGAACGCGACGACGCGCGAGCGGATCGCCGACTACCTTCGCGGACGGACCGCGGCCGCGGGCACCATCGCCAACGAGTTCGACATCCCGACGACCAGCGCGCTCTCACACGTCGAGCACATCGCCCAGTCGCTCGACGGCACCGACGAACAGCTCCTCGCCGCCCCGCCCGAGTGTCGAGACTGTGGCTTCTCGGGCTTCGACGACCGTGCGAACCGTCCCTCGCGGTGTCCGGAGTGCCGAAGCGAGTCGATCGAGGAACCGCTGTTCAGAGTCGAATAAGCGGCTTACTCCGACGCCAGCGGGTCGATGCGCCGGGCCGCCGACCGCCGCTCGTCGTAGACCTCGGTCGCCCACTCGAAGAGCGCGTCGTCGGTGCCGTCGAGACACTCCCGGAGCACGCCACGGTCGTCGTAAGCACCCACCAACACCCGGTCGTCGAGGATCGTGAGCCCGAACTCCAGCGCGCCGGGATACTCGAACAGCTCGATGTTCTCGAACGCGTGGGCGTCGTCGAGCGCGTCGGGGAAGGACGCCTTCGAGGTCGAGAACACCGAGTCGTCGATGACGAGCTCCATCGGGACGCCGGCGCTCACGAGCTCGAACGCCGCCTCGTTGATGACGGTGCTCACGACCGGCGAGATCCCCCGAAAACGCTCGGCGTCGGTCGCGTTCGTGAACACGTCGGCGAGGTGAGTGAGCGCCGCGTGGGGGTTCTCGGGACAGCCGGCGATCAGGGTGGCGTCGTCGAGCGCGGCGATCGAGAGCGCCCCGGCGCTCTCGCCCAGCCGGTTCAGGAACGGCCCCCACTCGCCGACGCGCTCGACCGCGTTCTCGAGCCCCTCGTAGCGTTCGAGGATCAGCCGTCCGCCCGGCGTGAGATGGAACGTCCCCTCGTCGCGGACGACCCACTCGCGGGTCGTGAGCCCATCGAGCGTGCGGTGGACCGTCGACCGCGAGAGGTCGCCCTCGCGAACGAGTTCGGACTGGCGATGCGGCCGGTCACGGAGGGCTTCGAGTATTCGTACCCGATTTTCAGACCCCGCAAGAAACGAAATATCTTCGCGAGTGGTCATTGATAATTCCTCAGTTCGCACGCGTGAATATCTTGTGGGGTCCGGTCGACCGGACGGACCTACTCGTCCCGAAACGCCGCGACCGCGGCCCGATACCCCTCGCGGTAGGTCGGGAACGCGAACTCGTAGCCGAGCTCCCGGAGCTTGTCGTTCGAACACCGCTTCGAGGTCTCGACCCGCCGCCGGGCGGCCGCCGAGAGGTCGTCCTCCGCGAGCCGTTCTTCGGTCGTCCGCTTTCCGGGGCGTTCGACCCCACACTCGTCGGCGAGCCAGTCCGCGAACGCCCACCGGTCGGCGGGTTCGTCGTCGGCCATGAGCACCGTCTCCCCGCGAGCGGCGTCGGCGGCGAGCAGGAATCGCACCGCACCGGCGGCGTCGTCGCGGTGGACCATGTTGAGATACCCTTCCGTCACCGGTCCGTCGAGGTAGCGTTCGAGCCGGTAGCGGTCCGGACCGTAGAGCCCCGCGAACCGGGCGACGGTGCCGTCGATCCCCCGCGATCCCGCCTCCTCGATGGCGACTCGTTCGGCCTCGGCTAGCACCTCCGTCTTCTCGGTGGTGGGTTCGATCGGCGTCTCCTCGTCGACCCGCTCCCCGTCGTGGTCGCCGTAGACGCCCGTCGAAGAGGTGTAGACCAGCCGGTCTGGCGGGTCGTCGCGCTCGGCGAACGCCTCGATGGCCGTCCGAAGCCCCTCGACGTAGACCTCGCGGGCCGCCTCTGCACCACGACCGCCCGAGCTCGCCGCGAACACTACCGCGTCGACGTCGGGCACGGAATCGAGATCGTCCCGGCTAGTGACGTCGGCCTGCACCGCCTCGAACCCCGCGCGTTCGATCGTCTCGCATCCGTCGGCGGAACGACGCACCCCGACGACCTCGTGGTCGGGGGCGAGCTGCCGTCCGAGTTCGAGTCCAACGTAGCCACAGCCGAGGATCGCGACCCGGCTCATGGTTTCCGCTCCTCGATGTAGCCGTGGATCATGGCCAGTTCGTCGAGGGTCATCGGGAGTCGTCCCTCGATCTTCTGTTGGATCTCGCGGGCGTCGAACGAGCCGTCTATCCCGGACTCGACCGCCTCGACGTCGAGCACCGCGGTGGTCATCCCGAGGAGGAGCGCGTCGCGGGTCTCCGCGACAATGGCCTCGGCTTCGGGTTCGTCCTCGCTCGTCGCGAGCACCGCCGCGGCCTCGTCGAGCGTGATCTCGGGCGAGTCACCCGCCGCGAGCGCGCGAACCGCCTCGACGCCCGACTCGTCGGCGACGGTCTCGACCCCGCGCTCGTCGATCACCGCCCGAAGGCGCTCGTCGTAGCGCGCCCGGAGCTCCGTCGAATCCAGTTCGCCGGCATCGTCGATATCGTGGAGCATGGGACGGCTACCGCCCGCCGACGTAAGTGGGTTGAGTTCGGCCGCCGCGTCGAACCCGTTCCGACTGCTCGCGACCCCACGAACCCCCTCGATGAGTCCGGTCTCGGCGGCGAGGTCGGCGACGCGGCCCCGGCGACCGACCGCCGCGCGGGCCGCTCCCCGGAGATCGCGGCGCGCTCGTCTCGCCAGATCCGCGTCGTCGGCCTCGACCAGTGCCGCGAAGCGTGCAGCCGCAACGAGGAGGCCGACGATCCCATCCGGATAGACGACCGTGCCCGCCTCGATCCGAACGCGGATCGAGGTGACGCGGGGCGTGACCGCGCCGACGACGCGTGCGCGACACGCCGGGTTCGTCAGCCGACCGCCGGCCGGGCAGTCGGTCGCGTCGACGACGAGCCGATGGTGGTCGACCCGCGTCTCACAGCCACACCGGTCGGCATCCATCGGGGTCGTCGTGCCCGCCACGACCGCGAGTGGTCGCGTGCTCGCATATCAACCTTCGTCGGCGGGGCGGCCGTAGGGGGCGGTCACATGAAGCTGCCGAGGCCGGTCTGGGTCTGGCCCGACCGGACCTCCTCCCAGGAGATCCCGAGGGCTTCGAGCACGCGCGCGATCGGTCCCTTGAGGGTCTTATCGAGCATCTTGTCCCGGTCGATGGCGAACTCATCGGGGATCTGGTCGGCGAACTCGAAGCAGATCACGCCCTTGCCGTCGCTGACGTCGCGCTTGAACTCGCGATAGCGGTCGTCCTCGCCGATGTCGGGCCGCTCGGATTCGATCCGCTGGAAGAAGCGGTCGTCGACCCGGTCGAGGTAGAGCCGCTTCGGTTTGCTGCCGCGCTGGAAGTTGGTTCCGAGGAGGAGGTTCGCGTACTTCGCGCCCCGGACCTGCGCGGTGTCGGTGTCGTAGTCGTCGAGGCGTTTGCCGATACCCCCCGGAATCCCGATCGCCTCGACGTCCACCTCGTCGGCCTCGAACTGCTCGATGACGTCCCGGACGTAGTTCTTGACTTCGTCGAGGTCCTCCCCGTGGACGATCCGGTCGATCACCTCGTGCTGGACGCGCTTGGTGATCGGCGCGATGTCCGAGCGTTTGTACTCGAAGCCCGTGATGTCGACGTCGTCGACGTCCTTGCCCTCCTTCCAGATGATGTGGCCGGCGTAGCGTTTCTTCTTCCCGGCCTGGAAGAACCGCCGGTAGAGCTTCTCGAACTCGATCTGAAAGCGGTGTTCGTCGGCGTTCAGGGCCTCCTCCGCGAACGCGTCGTAGGCCTCGTTGATGTGGTCCTCGATGGTGAACGCCTGCTCGATGGCTTCTTCCTTCGAGACGTCGGTTCCGAGTTCGAGCATCACCGAGTCGGTGTCGCCGTAGGCCACCTGGTAGTCGAGTTCGTTGGCGGCCTGCTCGGTGAAGCTGATGACCTCCCGGTTCGTGGAGGTCACGCCCGCGCTCATCGCGCGGTCGTAGAGCCGGAAGCGGTCCCAGCCGAACACCCCGTACAGACTGTTCATGATAACCTTCACGGCCTGCTGCTGGCGGTCGAGACGACCGTACTCGCCCGTTCCGGGGGTGTGCTCGTCGCGGCGCTGTTTCTTCTCCTCGCGCTCGGTGAGGAGTTCGTCGACCATCTCGCGGATCATCCCGTCGGGCTCCTTCCGGAAGTGGATCCCCGTCGGGGTGCGGTAGGTCTCGCCGTCGTAGGTCTCGGGGTCGACCTGGGTCTCGGGCGAGGCGTTGATCGTCACCATCGACATCGGGTAGAGGGACTTGAGGTCGAGCACCGAGACCATCTCCTTCACCCCGGTGATCGGGTCGAACACCGCACCGCCCTCGAAGTCCTCCGTCTGCTGTTGGCCCTTCGAGGGGAGCGCGAATCTCCCATGTGCCTCGTGGAGGACGTACATGTCGACCGCGTCGCCCGGCGTGGTCGCGTCCTCGAGTTTGCAGCCGACGAAGGAGGCCACCTCCTTCCAGAACGGGATCACGCCCTGTTGACGGTCGATCTCGACGCAGATCTCCACGTCGCGAAGGTTGTATTCGAGCAGGCGTTCGGGGTTCTCCTCCCAGAGGTCCCCGATGGAGCCCGCGTATCGCTCCTTGCCGACGCCGAGTTCGACCTCGCCGACCGCGTCCAGTCGATACGAATCGAGTTCGGAGAACTGAGTCCGTTGATAGGCGTAGAGCAGGTCGAAGACCACTCGTCCTTTGATGTTCGGCCCCTGCCAGTCCGAGCGCCAGACCTCGTTCACCCGCGAGAGCCGGTCGGGGTCGAGGTCGTAGCCCTCACACTTCGCACCGCCGAGCACTTCGAGGCGGTCGATGAGGTACGGCGCGTCGAAGTCCGCGAAGTTCCAGCCCGTGAGGACGTCCGGATCCGTGTTCTCGACGTACGCGAGGAAGGCGTCGAGCATCTCCTCCTCGGAGTCGTAGTTCTTGACCGTCGCCTCGATCTCCTCTTCGATCCCCGCGTAGCCAGCGAGGTCGTCGGGACCATCCGCGCCCTCGGGGGCCTCGTAGAGCCAGGTGATGTACTCGTCGTCCCTCGAGTCGTGGCTCGACAGACAGATGATGGGCTCCTCGCCCTCCTCGGGGAAGCCCGAGCGGTCGTCGACCTCGATATCGAAGGTACAGACCCGCACGTCGGCCGTCATGGGGACGGCTTCGACCTCGTCGTGAGGGACCACGAGCGCGTCGTCGGAGCCGCGGCGCTCGGGCACGCGAACGCCGCTCTTGACGTCCTTGTCGATCAGAAATCGGTTCGGGAACAGGATGTCGGCCTCGTAGTGGTCGTAGCGGTCCCGGAGCTGACCCACGTCGCGCGGGGTCTGGCCGAAGACCTTGGTGAGGCGCTCGCCCCGGATGCTCTCGTAGGGCTCGCCGTCCTCGTCTTCGTCCTCCGAGCCGGTGAGTCGCTCGTCGAGGTCGCCCGAGAGCGTGTCGGTGGGGGCGTAGAAGTAGGGTCGAAACTCGTGGACGCGAACGTGTTCGACCTCGCCGTCCGCCGTGCGCCCGAAGACGTGGATGATCGGTGTCTCGCGCTCGCCCGACCCCTCGACGGTGTAGTCGACCTGGGTGATCGCCATCTCCACGGTCCCGGTCGCGTCGGGATACCGGCGCTCGGTCGGGTCGACGATCTCGGCGTCGCTCCCCCCGTCGCCGGCGACCGTCCGCGCCGCCGCCTCCGCCGCCGACCGCTCGCCGCCCGACCCGGCACTCCCGCCGAGCGTCGTCTGCGTCCCCGGAGTAGTCATACCACCCCCTTCGCCGCCGCCGCTAAAAATCCCCGCGGTCGGCCGTCCCGGGATCCAAACCGTCATTGTCCGGCGGGTGGTAGCTCGGCCGAAACCGTGTTCGACGGCCTGCTGGGTGGTTCGACGACCGACCCCGACGACGACGCCGAGACGTCGGTCATCCCCGGCGCTCCCTCGGTCGACGTCCCCGACACCTCCGACGTCGAGGTCCCACCCGAGGTCTCACACCTGTTCTGGAGCCTCGTCGTCTCGGTCGACATCGCCGTGCTCCTCGTCGCCCTCGGCGGGATGTTCATCTACTTCGAGGGCCGGTGGCAGCTCGGCGGGGTCGGGATCGTCCTCGGGCTCTTCACGCTCGGCTACGCCTACCTCAAGTACCGCGTTGCGGAACCGCTAACCGACCGGGCCGAGTAGTCGAGCCATGCACCCGGCTTCCGACGGCGCGAACGAGCGGGCATCGGCGGACGACGGCTGTTCGGCGGACGGGTCGGGGTTCGCCGACGCCGCGAAAGCGGTCCCCGAACCGCTCAGGCGGCTGATCCGTGGGGTCCACACCGACCGCGGCCTCGGGCTGCTCCGGACGATCGACGACCGGGGTGGAATCCCGGTTCGAGAACTCCTCCGCGACGACCTCTGTGAGAGCGACCTCCACGGGCTGTGTGGTGAGTTGCGTGCGGCGGGGTTGCTCGAAGAGTGTGAGGTGGCCGGCGAGCGTGGCTACAGAGCCACCGAGACGGCCCACGAGGCGCTCGAACGGCTGCACGCGACGTGAGACGCCCCACCGCGACCGCCCGGCGACCACTTTCACTCCATGCTGCGGTGTTTAATACGCGGCCGCTGGCTAGTTGTGGCGAATGACGGTGAGACGATGACCACGATCCTCCACGTGAGCGATACTCACCTCGGAAAACGCCAGTACGGTAGCGACGTTCGGCGGGCGGACTTCGCGAACGCGTTCGAGCAAACGGTCGATATCGCCCGCGGGGATCACCCCGACCACGACAACGAGCCGGTCGACGCGGTGATCCACACGGGGGACCTCTTCGATCAGCGCACGCCCCCGCTCCCGGAAGTGCGCAACTGCATTCGGATCCTACGGGGACTGGTCGATGCCGACATCCCGTTCTACGGTATCGTCGGCAACCACGAGCGCAAGATGGACGACCAGTGGCTCGACCTCATCGCCGAGACGGGAACCGCCGAACGGCTCGACCGGTCGCCGACGATGATCGAGGACGTCGCGCTCTACGGGATCGATTCGGTGACGAAACCCGCCTGGGAGACGACGGCGTTCGAACTCGAAGACGCCGAAGGCTCGTACCGATTGCTCTGTATGCACCAGCTCCTCTCTCCCCCGGTGCCCGAAATCATGGCCGACCACCCGAGCACGGAGGCCATCGAGAAGACCACGAACGAGGTTGACGCGCTCGCGCTCGGCGATTACCACGAGGCCGAGGAAGCGGTCGTCGATGGGGTCGATATCTGGTATCCGGGTTCGACCGAACGCTGCAGTGCGGGTGAGGAGGCTGCCCGGAGCGTGTGTCTCCTCGAAATCGAGGATGGCGAACTGACGCGACGCGCGCTCGAACTCGATACCCGCGAGTTCCGCCGGATCACCATCGAGTTCGGCGAGGGCGATGGCTACGGCCACGCCGCCGACGTCGTCGAGCGCCACGACCTCGACGGCGCGGTGGCGGTCGTTCGACTGATCGGCGAACGGACCTCGCTGACGGCGAGTGCAGTCTACGACCTCGCGACCGAGCACGGTGCGGCGGTCTGTACGGTCGACGACGACCGCGGCCGCGAGGCGCTCGATCCCGACCAGGGTCCCTCGGGGGTCGTCAAGCGCCCCGACCAGCGGATCGAGGAACGACTCGCCGAGGAATCGTTGAGCGACGTGACGATGGCGGTCGAGGCACGCGTGCGCGGCGACACCGACCTCGCGACGAACCGGGTGGCCGAGTGGGCCGAGGACCGAATCCGGGAGGCACAGACCGACGCGTTCACCGAGGCAGGAACGGAAACCGAAACCGAGAACGACGAATCGACTTTCGAGACCAACGAGGGAGCCACGGACGTCGAGAACTCACGGCTCGATTCGTGGGCGGTGCCGCCCGCGGAGGACGGGGAGGACGGCCGATGAGGATCAAACGCCTCCGGCTCGAAAACGTCCGGAGCTACAACGACCAGGAAATCGAGTTCCCCGACGGTGTCACGCTGGTCCACGGCGAGAACGGCGCGGGGAAGACCTCCCTGCTGATGGGGATCTTCGGTGGCCTCTTCCTCTCGAAGATCACCACTGTGGGGTCGAACAGCTTCACCCTCGACGACCTCGTTCGACGTGGCGAGGACACCGCGCGGGTCGAGCTCGCCTTCGAGGTCGACGGGGCGGAGTACACCACCGAATGGACGGTCCACAACACCAGCACGGCGTCGAGCGCCGAACTCACGTCACCGGCGCTCTCCTCGCCCGTGACGGGCGTCCGCGACGTTCGTGCGACGGTGGCGCGACTCGTCGGGATGGACGCCGAAGACTTCGCGAGTTCGGTCTACGTCAAACAGGGCGAGGTCGACCGGCTCATCGACGACGACGACCGGACGACGACCATCGATAGCCTGCTCGGGCTCGACGCGATCGACCGCCACACCGAACGGATGAAACAGGCCCGTCGGGCGGCAGGTCGCGTCCGCGACGCCAACGCCGAGCGCCGCCGTGGCCATGAGGAGGACCGCGCCGAGTACGACCGCGACGAAGCCGATTTCGGGCGGGCGATCGCCGAGCTCACCGACGATATCGACGACGCGGAGGGGAAAGCCGAGATGGCCGAGGAGTACCTCGACGACCTCAAGGAGTTCCGTCGGGAGAAAGTGGCGGCGCTCGAACGCTACGAGGAACTCATCGAGGAACGGCAGGCGAAGGCGACGCAGATCGAGCGTGTCGAGGCGAAACGCGCCGACCAACGCTCGACGATCGAGGCGGCCGAAGACGACATCGCGACGGCGGAGGACGAGGTCGAACGGATCGAAGCCGAGATCGCCGACCTGTCGGACGAGGTCGACCACGACCTCTCGACCGAAGCGAAGGCGGAAGCGGCGCGCGCAGCGGTCGCCGACACCCTTACCGAGGCGAGCGCCGAGCGTGCCACAGCGAAGAGCGAGCTCGATGCCGCACGCGACGAACGCGACCGGCTCGACACCGAGCACGACGAGACCGCCGAGACCCTCGACGACCTCGTCGACGAACGCGACGCGCTCCGTGAACGACTGGCCACCATCGACGAGCGCATCGACGAGGCCGAGACGACGACCGAGACGGCGCTCGAAAAGCGCCGCCGTCGTGTCGGGTCGTTCCTCCCGGATACCGAACCAGTAGACGTGGACGACGACCACCGCGAGGCGGTCGAGGAACGCGTCGAAACCCTCAACGAGAAACGCGAGGACGCCACGAACGACCTCACCGCGGCGCGGACGAAACGCGAGGCGAAGACGTCCGCTCTGGACGAGGCACGGGCGGAACGTTCGGATCTCGAAGATCGGCTCGATGACCTGACCGAACGGCGCACGTCGCTCCACGAGGAGATCGAGACCGAAAAGGCGGCGCTCGACGGGGCGGTCGAGGAACTCGACGACCGGATCGCGGAGCTCGACCCGGTCGACGGGCTCGATGCCGACATCACGGCCGAGACCCTTGACGAGGTTCGCACCGAACGCCTCCCCGCGCTCCGCGACGAACGCACCGACGCCCTCAGCGACGCCAAAAGCACCGTCGCCGCCCTCCGTACCGAAGCACAGCGCTACGAGGACGACCTCGACGAGTTTCGAGAGCTCGGTCCGGGGTCGACGTGCCCGACCTGCGGGCAGACGGTTTCGGAGGCGCACGTCGTCGAGGAGATAGACGAGTTGGAGGACTCGCTCGCCGACGTTCGCCAGCGCCTCGCGTCCGCGGAGCGCGAGCGGGATTCGCTCGCGGCGGACGTGACCGGCATCGATTCGCTCCGCGAGGACGTCGTGGCGGCCATCGACTATCGCGACGACGTTCTCGAAGAGCACCGAGCGGCGCTCGAGACCCTCCGCGAGGAAGAGAGTGACATCGATGCGGAGGTCGCCGAGACCAGCGACGCAGTCGAGGAGACGGAGGCGGAGATCGAGCGCATCGAGGGCGAGATCGAGACGCTCGACGAGCGCATCGAGGAACTCGAAACCGAGGAGCGAAAGGCACGTGGAGCCGTCTCCGCCGGCGAAAACGTACTGGAGACGTTCGAGACCGTCGCCGAACGCCGCGAGATGCTCGCCGACATCGAGGACGAACGTGCGGATACCGAAGACGACATCACCGATGTCGACGACGAGATCGAGGCGGCAGAGGAGCGGCTCGAATCACTCGACGAGACACTCGAAACGGCGCACGAGACGATCGAGGAGCGCGGAACGGTGCTCGACGAGGCCCGCGAGCGAGTCGAGCACATCGAGGACGAGCGATCCACGGTCGAAGCCATCATCGAGCGCTACGACGAGATCGACGACCACGAGACGACGATCGCCGAGGAAACCCAGCGCATCGCGGGGGCCGAACGCGCCATCGAGGACTTCAACGAACAGCTGGCGACGCTCGAACACGAACACGACGCCATCGAGAACGAACTCGGCGAGCACGACGGTCGGGAGGCCATCGAGGCCGAGATCGAGGAGACCGATTCGCGTATCGAACAGCGCGAGGCGACACGTGAGGAGTACACTACCCGAGCACGGCGTCTCCGGGACGAGCGCAACCGACTCGAGCTCGAACGAGATGCTTTGGTTCGCCTGAACGAACGAATCGACGAGTGCGAACGCAAGGAGCGATGGGCCGACGGGATCTACGACGAGACCGAAACGGTTCTCTCGACCTATCAGGCAGTGAAATCCGAGCTCCGCGAGGAGTACCTCGCCTACATCAACGAGTACACCAACGAGGTCTTCGGGAAGATCTACAAGAACGCGGGCTATCAGCAGGTGCTGATCGAGGAGGTCCACAACGAGCGCCGCGAGACCTACGACTACGCGATCCGACTCCTGCGTGGCGACGGCACGCGCGAGAACCCAAAGAACGCGAGCGGTGGCGAGCGCGCCATCGTCAACCTCGCGCTCCGGGCGGGTATCTATCGTCTCATCGCGGGCATGGGCGGCGGCGACCGAAGCGGTCTCCCGCCGTTCATCCTCGACGAACCAACGACGTTCCTCGACGAGGGTCATGTGGGCCAGCTCGAACGGATGCTTCGCACGCTCGACGAGTGGGACGTGCCACAGGTGATCGTGGTGAGCCACGACGAACGCCTGATCCACGGTGCGGACCACGAGTGCCTCGTGCGCAAGGACCCTGGGACGAAGACCTCGCACGCCGAGATGCGGGTCGCCGGCGACCCCGACTCCACCGGCGGTGGTCCCGACGACCCAGAGGAGTTGAGTGTCGTCGGGTCCGGAGGTGACGATTGAATGGACCAGACCGCCTTCGGGGTCGTGAAGGAACTGTTCGGGCATATCGACAACAGCGTCCCCGACGAACCCACCTCACAGACCGAACACGCACGTCGGCTGTTCTCGCTGCTCGCGCGCGAGGGTGGCCAGGTCGAAGCGCTCGGCGAAGTGAGGTGTATGAAAACGCCGATGGCGGACCTCGGAACGTGGAACGAGGACCCGTGGCCCGAGCACACCTACGGGATCGACGCCAGCACCACCCGACCGATCGAGTACAACAACGGTCTCGTCGTCGATACCGCGAGCGCGAAGCTCGGGGTTGCGGGGACGGATGGCAACCGGGACCTCGAACGCGACGGCACGATCCGCTCGGTGTTGTACTTCGACGACGACGATAGCCGGTTCTTCTCCGAGACCTTCGAGGGCGACGAGGGCCGTGTCGACGGCGAGGTGCTCGCCTTCCCCGGAACCGCCGACCGGACCTCCGACGTCACGCGGTGGGTCTCGACGGCGGCCCAGCGCCTTGCGGAGGGACGGCACGCGCTCGCCTCCGCCGATGCGATCGACGGGGCACTGTTCTTCGATGGCTCCGTTTACCCGTTGGGGGTCCTCTACTGGCTCATGCTGGACACCGTCGACCGAATGCCGGTGCCCTCGACGTGGGACGTGCCGCAGACGATCGCGGAGCACTACGTCGGCGTGATCGACCGGCTCTACGAGCGGGGTCTCCCGGTGATCGGGGTGGTGAAGACGTCGATGACCGGGCAGGTGCTCGACGCGCTCGAAACCAAGATCGAGACCCACGACCTCACCGACGAGAACGGGCTCCGGCTCGACGTGCCGTGGCGGCGCGACCATCAGTTCGTGAGCGAGGTCCTGCGAGACGACAGCCTGAATCACTTGACCTACACGTCGTGGTTCGTCCACGAGCAGGCGATCGACAACCGGCCGTTCGAGATGCTCTCGACGGTGGCCGACGCGCTCGACCACGGTGAACCCGCCGACTACCGGCGGGCGTTCTTCTACGTCCGGCTGCCAAGGACGGGTGGGGTGTTCCGGGTCGAAGCCCCGTTGCTCTTCCTCGGAGACGACGCCCAGCGCGAGGCGGTACAGCGAAAGGCGCTGAAGGAGATCGCTCGGAACGGCGACGTCCCCCGAGCGGTCACCCGTGCCGACAAGATCGCCCGGATCAGCCCCGACAACCGAAAGACCATCGAGAAGTTCATCACCTCGGCCGAGAGCCAGTTCGACTACAACCAGGACGGCCGGTGGAAGGATATCGAGGACCCAAGCGAGGTAGACCAATGAGCAACAATCCACTCGACGACGACCCGTTCGCGACGGACGACGAACAGTCCACTGCCGACGACACCGCCGCCGCTGTGGATGCGGACGGTGGAACCGACACCACAGTAGAGAGCAGTAGCACGGATGGCAGCGGCGGCGGGACGGCGCTCTCGGAACAACAGGTCCCGAGTTCGGCGACCGACCTCGGCCCCCGCGAAGTGGGCCACGTGCTCGCGAGCGAGACGATCCACGTCAGTCGAAGCGAGTACACGGTGAACGCTTACATCGCCACCGAGCGCCGTGACCAGGTGCGAGTGGGCGATTACGTCGGGGTCTCGTATCCCGCGAGCGACGACAGGCTGTTCGCCGCCGTCGACGGGTTGCGCTACGAACCCTACACCGACCTCGACGACCGCTCGGACGTCCACAACCGGATCAATCGGGGGTCCGCACTCGACGAGTCGGAGTACGTGCTGGTGGCCGAACTCGAACCCATCACCATCCTCTCGGTCGAAGCGGATGGGGCGGAAGACCCCGAAGGAGCGCTGTCGCGTGGCATCGTGAACAAGGTACCGAAGCCGAACACCGAGGTCGAGCGCGTCGAGGACGAGCCGACCTTGCGCGAGGGGCTCAACATCCCACACTCGGGGATATTCTGTGGCTACCTCTCCGTGGGTGGCGACGCAATGGAGGTCGGTGGCGAACCGTTCCCGTACTACCTCTCGAACCCCGGTATCGGTCCCACTGGCGAGGTCGAGTCGGGCGAGCCAGCGGTCTTCCGTCACGCGCTCGTCGCCGGCTCGACGGGGAAGGGGAAGACCCACTTCGCGAAGAACCTCCTCCGACAGTTCATGGGCGAGAAGCGCTACCCGATCGAGAATCACAGTACGGGAGACCTCGAACGGAGTCGGCTCAATACGGTCGTCTTCGACCCCGAAAACGAGTACTGGCAGATGCGCGAGGACGGTGCGATCCCGCCGGAGGACCGGCGACGGCTCGAACGCGCGGGAGTCGAGGTGGGCGGCGTCGATAGTCTGGAGGTGTTCGTCCCCGACGTGGCGAACACCACCCCGCCGTCGACTGGCGAGAGCCGATCCTTCTCGATCCCGTTCTCGCTGGTGCGCTCGCGACCCGAACTCCTGATGCCGTACGACCCGACACCAGTGACCCGCGGGGCGCTCGAAGGCTGTCTCTCGTCGTACTTCGACCAGGAGGACGCACGGCCGACCTACGAGGCGTTCATCCACTATCTCGACAGGAACTCACACGAGGACAGCGTGCTTCGAGCGCGACACGAGATCGCCGACGGGACGTGGAGCGCGGTGATGCGCCGCGTGAAAGACGACGTGTTCACCGACGTGTTCGACGGCGGCGGTGACGGGGGAACCGGCGCGAACCCGCTCGACGACATCTCCGGGGAACTGTTCCGCGAGGGGCAAGTGACGGTGATTCCGACGGGCCATCTCCGCGGCGGGAAGGAAGAGCTCACCGTCCTCACGGTGCTGTCCTACGTGATCGAGAACAAGATCTCGGACCACGACGTCGATACGCACATCAAGGACACCCCGATGCTGATGAGCATCGACGAGGCGCACAACTACCTCTCGGGCGCGGACACGCTTCGTGGCCAGTACATCATCCGTCGAGCACGCGAGGCCGCGAAACAGGGCCGGAAGGACAAACTCGGGCTCCTGATGATCACCCAGAACCCGGAGGACATCGACGACGAGGTGTTGAAACAGACCAACACCAACGTCTTCCTCGGTCTCCGGGACGAAGTGGTCGAGCGGGTCCCATCGGTTCCCTCGGAGTTCAAACGCGATATCCCGAAGTTCGGCAAGGGGCAGGCGGTCGTCAAAGCCCCCGATGTCGAGGCGGTCGAGGTCGTCGGCCTCCCGTTCTGTGTCACGAAACACTCGTAGCTCTCGGCGGTTCGAAAGCTCCGTCCGGGCCCGGCGAGTGCCGCGCTATTCCGTCGACCCGAACCCTCTTATGAAACACAGCCCTATCCGGTCCCAATGACCGACACGGTGGACGAGGGGTCACAGCCCTACGATACGGACGCCTCGAATCAGGAGAAACTCGACGCGCTCGAAGAGCGGATCGAGATCCTCGACACCCAGAACGAGGAGATGCGCGACAAGCTGCTCGACGCGAACGCCGAGAACAACAAGTTCCAGCAGAAGCTCGAACGCCTGAACCACGAGAACAAGAAGCTCAAACAGTCGCCGCTGTTCGTCGCCACGGTCCAGGAGATCACCGACGACGGCAGCGTGATCATCAAACAGCACGGCAACAACCAGGAGGCGCTGACCCAGGTCACCGACGAGACCCGCGAGTCGCTCGAACCGGGCTCGCGCGTCGCGGTCAACAACTCGCTGTCGGTGGTTACGGACCTCTCGAACGAGACCGACGTCCGGGCGCGCGTGATGGAGGTCGAGGAGAGCCCCGGCGTGGAGTACACCGACATCGGCGGGCTGACCGAACAGATGAACGAGGTGCGCGAGACCGTCGAAATGCCGCTCGAAAGCCCGGAGATGTTCACCGACGTCGGGATCGACCCACCCTCCGGCATCCTGCTTCACGGCCCGCCCGGCACGGGGAAGACGATGCTCGCCAAGGCCGTCGCGAACCAGACCGACGCGACGTTCATCAAGATGGCGGGCTCCGAGCTCGTCCACAAGTTCATCGGCGAGGGCGCGAAGCTCGTTCGCGACCTCTTCGAGGTCGCCCGCGAGCACGAACCGGCGGTCATCTTCATCGACGAGATCGACGCCATCGCCTCGAAACGAACGGACTCGAAGACCTCCGGCGACGCCGAGGTCCAGCGGACGATGATGCAGCTCCTCAGCGAGATGGACGGCTTCGAGGAGCGCGGCGAGGTCCGGATCATCGCCGCCACCAACCGCTTCGACATGCTCGACCGAGCGATCCTCCGCCCCGGTCGGTTCGACCGCCTCATCGAGGTCCCCAAACCCGACGCCGAGGGCCGCGAGAAGATCTTCGAGATCCACACCCGCGGGATGAACCTCGCCGACGACGTCACCTTCGAGGCGCTCGCCGAGGAGATCTCCGGTGCGAGCGGCGCACAGATCAAGGCGATCTGCACCGAGGCCGGGATGTTCGCGATCCGCGAGGACCGCACCGAGGTCCGGATGACGGACTTCCACGAGGCGTGGGCGAAGATCGACGCCGACGAGGACGCCGACGAGGACGAGGTCTCGAAGACGTTCGCCTAGCCACCTTTTGCTGCGGTCGCTCACTTCGTTCGCTCCCTGGCAAAATGTGGATCAAAAGCGCGTCGGGTTCCTTTCAGTCACCCTCGCGCCCGCTCGCTCGGCTCCGCCTCGCTCGCGGTACGACACCTAACTTCCCCGCAACCGCCCTGCACAGCACCGCCAAAGCCCTCGCCGCGCGCTCCTTTCGGTCGCTTCTCACTCGGCCTACGGCCTCGTTCGCGCGGCTCGCCCTTCATCCGCCAGGTTCCACGACCGCATCCGCAGACCGCCATCCGGCCGCCACCGCACCGCCGCAGCGGCCGCACCGCATCCGCACTGCCCCGCTCAGTGCTCCGTCGCCGGGACACCCGCGACCGTCGTCCCGGGTTCGACGTCCTCAACGACGAGGGAGTTCGCGGCCACCCGCGCGTCGGCTCCGATCTCGACACCCGGCAACACGATGGCCCCCGCACCGATCATCGCGCGCTCGCCGACGACGATCTCACCGGTCCGGTACTCGTCCTGCAGGAACTCGTGGCACAGCAGCGTCGCATCGTAACCGATGATCGCGTCGTCGCGAACGGTGATGAGCTCGGGCCAGAAGACGTCCGGCGTGGATTCGAGCCCCCACGAGACGCCACGACCGATCGTGACGCCGAGCCGCCGGAGCAGCCAGTTCTTGAGCCGGAGACTCGGGTTGAGTCGCACCAGCCAGATCACGGCGTAGTTGCGCGCCACGACCAGCGGGGACTTCGCGTCGGTCCAGGACCACAGCGAGTTCCGCGATCCGGGGGTGGCGTGGTGTTCGATCCGGTCGTGACGCGAGACCATCTCAGTGCCCGCTCGCGTCCCGGAGCTCGTCCATGTGCTCGATCCGTGACTCGACGAGGTCCGCCGTGCCGATGTCGTGGCGCACCCTGAGCCCCTCGGTCCCGGCGTAGGCGAGCGTCTCCTCGACGACCTCCTCGGCCGTCGCGATGTCGTCGGCGATCCCCACCACCGCGAACGCCCGCGAGGTCGTGGTGTAGACCCCGTCGTCGCGCTCGTCGACGCTGGCGTAGCACAGCATCGCCTCCGGCGACCGCCCGCCCTCGACGGCCGTCGAACTCCCTTCATCCGCGAACCGCTCGTTGACCTCGTCGATGGCCGATTCGTCCACGTTGACTTTCGCGCCCGCGGTCGGGTCGTCGGGGTAGCCTTCGGGGACCGCGTACTTGCACACCGTCGCGCGGTCGGCGAAGTCGAGCGCCGGGAGCGACTTCCCGTCGCGCCCCGCGGCGAGCACCGAGACGAAGTCGGTGTCGAGCACGGGGAGGACGTTCATCGCCTCGGGGTCGCCGAAGCGCGCGTTGAACTCCACCACCTTCGGGCCGTCGGCGGTCAGCATGAACTGGCCGTAGAGCACCCCTGTATACTCGTCGAGCGCCGCGACGGTCTCCTCGACGATACCGACCGCCGCGTCGTAGTCCTCCTGGTCCATGAAGGGCAGCGTCGCTTCGCTGTCGCTGTAGCTCCCCATTCCACCCGTGTTCGGTCCCTCGTCGCCCTCGTAGGCGCGCTTGTGGTCTTGGACCGCGGGCGTCACCCGAACGTCGCCGTCCGCCACCAGCGCCTGGAGCGTGAACTCCTCGCCGACGAGGCGTTCCTCGACCACGACACGGTCGTAGTCGGCCTCCCGGAGGTACTCGACGGCCTCCTCGGGCGTGACCTGGTCCCCGACGACGCGAACACCCTTCCCGCCCGTCAGCCCGGCCGGCTTGACGACCCAGCCCTCGCCGTGCTCGTCGACGAACTCGCACGCGCGCTCGGTGTCGTCGAACGTCTCGAACGCGGGACAGCCGGGGATACCGTGTTCGCGCATGAAGCGGCGCTGGTAGGCCTTGTCCGTCTCGATCCGCGCCGTGTCCGCGGTCGGCCCGAACGCGTAGACCCCGCTATCCACGAGTGCGTCAGCCACGCCGGCTTCGAGCGGCGTCTCGGGACCGACGACCGCGAGGGTCGCGCCGACCTCCTCGGCGTACGCCACGACGGCCTGCGGAGTCGTGGTATCGAGGGTCTCGAACCCGTCGGCCAGCGCGGCGATTCCGGGATTCCGGTTCCCGGCACAGGCATAGAGCGTCGCGTCGCCCGCGACCGCGCGCGCGATGGCGTGTTCGCGACCCCCGCCCCCCACCAGCAGGACTGTCTCCGTCATGCTGGGTAGGCGTCGCCGGGCGGTCTAAAGTGTACCCCTCCCGGTCGAATACGGGTCGACGACGCGTCTGAATCGGACGGTTTGGCTCGTCTCCGAGCGGACCGACGCCCGTCGCCCCAGCCCGACCGACCGCCGTCCGGACCCACCGCAGTTGCAAGCCTCCTGACTAATCGTCTCCGGCCCGACTTCACTGACGAGGCAACAACAACAATGTTCTACCACGACGACGAACTCCAGTACGAGGTCGAGGTCGAAGATCCGGACCCGCGGTTCGCGAAGATGCTCCAGCAGGCCATCGGCGGGGCCGAGGGCGAGATGCGGGTCGCGCTCCAGTACATGTTCCAGGCGTTCGCGGTGCCCGCCGACAAATCGGAGTACCGCCAACTACTGATGGAGACCGCGACCGAGGAGCTAGGCCACATCGAGATGCTCGCGACGGCGGTCGCGAAGAACCTCCAGGGTGCTTCCGAGGAACAGCGCGAAGCCGCACGCGAGGACGCCGTGATCGCCGAGATGATGGACAGCGGCCAGCCCCGCCAGGCGCTCTCGGCTGGCCTCCACGCGATGCCCGTCGACTCGAACGGCGCGCCGTTCACCGGCGGCTACGTCGTCGCGAGCGGCAACCTCGCGGCCGACATGTACGCGAACGTGATGGCCGAGTCGACGGGGCGATTGCTCGCCACCCGACTCTACGAGATCACCGACGACCCCGGCATGGAGGACATGCTCTCGTACATGATCGCCCGCGACACCATGCACCAGAACCAGTGGCACGCCGCGCTCGACACCATGGACGACCACCTCCCGGTTCCCAACAGCTTCCCCCAGGAGAAGGAGAACCAGGAGTACAACTACGAGTTCATGTCGACCTACAAGGACTCCCGACCCGACCCCGAACAGCGCTGGACGGGGGGCGAGTCCATCGACGGCGAGGGCGAGTTCTCCTACGGCGACCAGCCCGGCGGCGGGGAACCCGACCTCGACGAGGTCATCGAGGCCATGCACAACGAGATCAACTGACCGGGACGGTTCGACGTCCCCGATTCCGGTTTCGTGAAGAGGTCGACCGGTTGTAACTGCCACCAACGATCCACGGGGACCCAGCCGTAGTCTTCTTGTCCTCCTGTCCTGTCCATCCGAGTATCATGGGGTCTCGGGCAACGCGGATCGCTGCCGTCGTTTTCTGCCTACTCCTCTGTGCGGCCAGCGTGAGCGCTCCCATCGGTGCGTCCACGAGTCCATCGCTGTCGTCACAGGCCCCGAACGGGCAGGGGTCGGCAGCGACCGAGCCCACAGACTACGGCAGCCACCGATACCAGCTCGGGGCGGAGAACCGCTCCTTCCAGTTGCAGGCGGAAGAGCCCCCGAACACGCTCACGATCGTCGGCACGGGCGACGAACGCGTCTACTACAACGCGACGACGAACGGTCGGTTCGAGGCGGGGAGCGCGGCCGACTTGGTCGACGCCGAGCAACCCGATACGGTCTCGAACACGAGCGCGGCGGGCTCGACGGCGGAGAGCGGCGTCGACGACTTCAACTTCACCGGACAGCTCACGGACCTCCGGGTCCGCGGCGGACCGGTTCGCGTCTACGTCAACGGGAACCGGATCGATCCCGCCGCGGTCCCGGATACCACCGTTTCACCCCTCAACACGACCGCGGTCCTCACCATACCCGCCGGCGAACGTCAGCAGGAAGCACACCCGCAGGCGGGGCTGGACGTCTCGGCATCGCTCGCGCTCGAAAACGACCGGCTCGGCGGACGGTACCAACGACTCCTGCTGGACGAGCGGTTCAACGACATCGAGTCCCCGGCGCTCCGACAGACGACGGTCGGCGCGGCCGCGGGGGTGATCGAACGGGGCATCGAACGGCTCTCGACCCGCCAGCAGTCGTCGATAGCGGCCTACAACAACGGTTCGCTGACGGCACACGAGTTCCTCCGCGACCTCGCCGTCATCGACGAACGGGCCGGACAGCTCTCGCTCGCGACCGATCGCGTGGTCGCTCGCTCCCAATCGACGCCCGGTGCGACGGTCGGAGGACAGAGCGTCAGTAGCTGGGCGCAGGACCGCGACCTCAAACTCGCGACGCTGCAGGGCCCGGTCAGAGACCAGATCCAGGAGGCGCTCAACGGGAACCACACCGACCCGGTGGCGAGCGCCACCCCGAGCGGTGCGTCGAGGGCCGTCGCCGAATCGGGAGAGCAACGTCAGTACCCCACGCCGCTCCCGGTCTACGTCGAGACGTCGAACCGTGGCGTGATGCTGGCGACGGTCGTCGACGGCGAGTACTACCGCGAGCTCTCCCTCTCGCGCCAGCGCAACGCGACCGGGGACGGGTTGTCGGACGTCGACGCGATCTTCAACCGCGTGGCGGAGCTGTATCCCTGGGCGTCGGCTCACTCGCGAACGACCGGGCTGACGGGGAGTCGCCAGAGTGAGCTCTCGGGGATCACGATCGGTCACTCTCACGGCGAGCTGACGACGTTCGTCAACCTGAGCACGGGCCGTGTCGTCGCCGAACACCAGCGGAAGACGCTGGGGAGCGTGCCGACGGCCGAGCCGGTGAACACGACGAAGGCCGGGGTCCGACTCAGCGTCGAGCGGACACAGCCGACCGGCCCGCTCCACCTCTCGCTGGCGACACCCGACGGGGAGCCGATCGACGGCACGGTCCACGTCGACGGCGGCCCGGCCATCCGGACGGGGACCGACGGCGAACGCTGGACCGTCGCCCCCGACGGTCGGGCGACGGTCGTGGCACGCGCGAACAACGAAACGGTCCGGGTCCGGCTGCCGCCACAGCCGTCGTGATCGTACTCGCACACTCCGTTCTCGGCGATGAGTCAGCGGCTTTGGATTACAAAAACGGGTTCGAGTCGTCGGCCGTCAGTACTCGCCTTCGCCGGCCTCGTTGTCGTCGTACCGGCCGGTTGCCCGGTCGTAGACCGAATAGAGGTAGAGGGTGGTCGCCGCGAACACGCCGGTCCCGCCCCAGAACAGTGCCGGCGGGCCGCCGTGGCTCACGCCCGGCACGTAGGGGTATTCGAGGGACTTGTCCTCCACGATGGTCTCCGACTCCGGGACGATCCCGCTCCCGACCTCGTCGGGGATCTCCGTTCCTTCGGCGGGTCCGCCGGGGCTCCCACAGACGATCCGGGCGACCATCCCGAGCGACTTGTGGGGGGTACAGTAGTAGTCGTAGGTGCCCTCGGTCCGGAAGGTGTAGGAGAACGACCCCGAGCTGATCACCCCGCTGTCCCAGCTCTTCGCCCCCTCGGGGATGAGGGTGTTCGACGCCTGCGGGTTACCCTGGGAGTACGAGGCCGTGGAGTGCTGGCCGCTCTCGATCGTCCACTCCACGGTGTCGCCGGGTTCGACGTAGAGCCCCACCGGGTCGAAGTAGTAGTCCGAGCCCTCGGTGTACATCCCGACGGTGTGGGTCGTGCCGCCGCCCTGCTGGTCCTGTCGGAGCGTGGTCACGGCCCCGGCCTGGCCCATCGAACCGACCGCCGCCCCCGTCCCCGCGACGCCCGTCAGAAACGTCCGTCGCTGCATCAGCCCTCTCCCTCCGGTCGCCGTCGGATCGCGTGCATACGACCCCCTTGATCCCCGGTTGGTGTATGTGTTCCGAACTCGGAATCGGCCGACGGGGGCGCAATCACGATCGAAGATCGTGTGAGTTCGGGTCGTCCGGTCCCCCGTCGGTGGCGAGCCGCCGCCGGAGGTCGGCCTCGTCGACGCGGAACTTGTACCGGGGCCGGTCGTCGACGAGGACGTACGGCACCCGCTCGCCGTAGGCGTCCCGAAGCTCCGGGTCCGTGTCGACGTCGACCTCGCGCACCTCGACGGCGGCCGCCACCTCCTCGACGACGCGGTCGATCGCCGCGAGCGCGTCCTCGCAGAGGTGACAGTCCTCGCGCGAGTAGACGGTTATCGTCCTCTCGGTCACGACCGGTGTACGCGACCCGGACCCAAAGCGACTCCGGTCGCGATCAGAAGGGTGTTGGTCGGGGGTGGCGTATCGCGACCACATCCACCAGCGCCGGGACCCGGCGACTGGACTCGACACCGACCATGACGATCCGCTCGTACCTCGACCGATTCGTCCATCCCTGGATCGCGGCGATCGCCACCGTCGGCGCGTTGCTCTGGCTCGCGTCCTTCATCGTCGCAGCCATCGGGCTCGGGATCCGCACGTCCCATCCGCTCTGGAACATCCGGCTCTTCGCCGCCTCGGGCTATCTCGGCCTCCTCGGGATGGGAATCATCGCGGCGTGCGCGCTCTGGCTCGGTGGCCTTCGAATCGTCCAGGTCACACGTCGTTTCGTCGGCTGAAGCTCCGACCCATTAGTCCTCGACCGGCTCCTCCTCGTCGACCTCGATGTAGACCGTCGCGATACCGATCACGACACCGAGCACGCCGAGCAGTGGGCCGAGCGAGCCCGCCGCGCCTTCGAGGAACACCACGACGAGCACCAGTGCGACGAGCTTCGAGAGCCGGTCGACCAGAAAGTAGGTTCGCGGGTCGAGCGAGACGGCCATCGCTCAGTCGTCGTCGGGCATCCGACCGGCGCTGTCCATCTTCGAGCGGCTGGCCGAGCGTTTCGAGTCCTTCCGGCGGACCCGCCGGCGGAGCATGACGTAGACGATCAGGCCGTAGACGACGGGGACGGCCACCGAGAGGACCTGGAGCGGGAGCTTTAGCTCCGTGGCCGGGATCCCGATCGATTCGGCGACGATCTCGTTCATCCCGGCGATCGAGAGCATCAGGACGAACGCGATCGAGGCGATGCCGACGGCGGTCGGCAGCGGCCGGTCGAGCGGGTTCGCCGTGAAGTGTCGCGGTTCCTCGCTGCGGTCGACGAACGGCCAGAGGAACATCGCCCCGACGACGAGCCCGGGGATGAGGACGCCGAAGACGAAGGTCCCGTAGCTCCCGAGCGCCGATATCGCGAGCTTCAACGCGCCGTAGGTCCACATGAAGAACCACGCCGGCGCGGGCTGGAGCGGCGTCTCGAACGGCGACGCCGGCCCGGCGATGGCGATCCGCTGGATCGGGAACAGCCCCGCGAGGAACGAGACGATCCCGACGGTGAACAGCCCGACGATGATCGTGACCGCCATCTGGTTCGGGGCGAACGGGATCCCGACGACCACCGACTCGTCGTCGTAGTCGGGGGCGTTCTTGGTGTCGGGCAGGTCCTTTCGCGTCCCCTGCTGTTCGGTGTGTTTCTGGCGGACCAGGATTCCGAGGTGGGCCGCGATGAGACCGGCGATCACCGCCGGCAGGAGGAAGACGTGATAGAAGAACATCCGCGGGATGATGGTCGAGGCGTTCGCCGGCCAGTTACCCCCGAAGACCAGGTTCGTCACCCAGGTCCCGATGAACGGGATCGACTGGGTGAGCTGGAAGCCGATACCGGTCGCGGTCTGGCTGAAGTTGTCGTAGGGCAGCGCGTAGCCGAGGAAGCCCTCGATCATCGCGATCGCGAGCAGGCTCGTGCCGATCACCCAGTTGATCTCGCGGGGGTTGCGGTAGGCACCGCTGAAGAAGATCCGCATCGCGTGGATACCGATGGCGGCGACGAAGACGTAGGAGGCCCAGTGATGGAGCATCCGGACGTACATCCCGAGCCGGACGTCGTAGGTGATGTGGAGGACGCTAGAGAAGGCCTGTGGGACGCTGGTCCCGGCGTAGTCCGAGACCTGCCCGACGTACTGGACGTTCTGTGCGGCCGGCACGTAGAGCAGCCCGAGCACGGTGCCGGTCACCGCGAGGATGACGAAACAGAACAGCGAGACCTCCCCGAGCAGGAAGGAGCCGTATCGGTCCTCCGGGAACGCCTTGCCAAGGAGTTCGTCGTCGAGGTCGAGGCGCGAGTCGAACCACTGGTAGATGCGGCTGTGTGAGTACCGCTCGTCCGTCTCGGCCTCCTGGGGGTCTGGATGCGCCATCGGTCAGGCGGTCCCGACCGGCCCTTCGAAGTTGCCGGTCGCGACGAGGACGTTCCCCTGCTGCGAGACCGCGATCGGGAGCTGTGGGATCGGTCTCGATGCGGGCCCGGCGACCACCTGCGCACCCTTCGTCGCGTCGTACTCGCTGCCGTGACACGGACACTGGGGGTAGCCGTTGAGGTGGTTCTCGACCAGACAGCCCGCGTGGGTACAGACCATCGAGTAGGCGACGTAGCCCTGGGCGGTGCCGTCGATGTTGGTCGGCTCCTCGAAGTCGCCCTGGTTGTACCGGAGCAACAGCGTCGTCGCTTCCTTCTCCTTCACCGGCTTGCCGTTCTCCTGTGGGAGCGCGAGGATGTGCTCTTCGGGGGCGCTCCCCTTCTGGAGCGAGTTCAGGTTGATCGGGTCGCCGTTCTGCTTGACGAGCTGGGTGCCCTGTGTGTATATCTCCGAACTCGCCCCCGAGGCGTTGCCCGCGCCGGCCAGTCCCTGGAGGGCCGGCAGGGCGAACGTCGCGACGGAGACCGTCCCCGCGATCCCGCCGAGCCACTTGGCGACGTCGCGCCGTCGCGCGTCGGGTGGTTCGTACCACATTCCGTCGGCGTCCTCACGCTCGACGAGCCGTCCCTCGGTCGATCCGTCCGCGGATGTATCGGTTGTGTTGTCGTCGGTCATTGGTTATCGGAATCCGAACGTTTCGTGAGCTTTCCCTCGTGGCCCCGGTCCTCGGCGACGTGGATCCGCGGCATGAACGACGCGGTGTAGATCGTGGCGAAGACCCCGAGCGAGATGAACGCCATGCCGGCGTAGACCCCGAGATACTGGGTCCGGGCCCACGTGAACGCCTCCACCCCGAACAGGAGCGAAAAGGACGTCGCCGTCCACGACATGACCACGATCCCGATCATCCCGGGCGTGGCGTAGTCCGCCGGCCAGTACTCCGCGAGTCGGCGCGACCCGGAGAGGAGGTACGGCGGGAGCGAGGGGGCTTCGCGGGTCTGGCCGCCGTCCGGCGCGACCGTCCCGTCGCGGTGTTCGGCGCGTGACCGTCGCAGGTGGCTGATGACCCGGATGTACCTGAGCGTGTAGTAGAGCATCCCCATCAGGGTGAAGAGGGCGACGAACGTCACCACGCCGGCGACGAACTCGTTGACCTCGACGGGCATGGGGAGGAACGTCTCGGTCGGGTTGATGACGCCGCGGTCCTCGGAGAGGACGACGGCGGATTCGGACTCGTAGGACGCCATCGCGAAGAACCACATCGGGACGAGCAACACCCCGATCAGCACCCCGATGACACCGGTCTCTTTTTCGATCTTCATGGTTCGGTTCGGTACGAAACGGTCAGGGATGGAGCATCACAAACCCATCGTCTCCGGCCCGGACCGTGGGTGTTCTGCGAACTGGTCACGATGTGGCGGGCTACACCCCGGCGTTATTTCCGCATTGCGATCAGGTTCAACCGCGTATCGTTCGTCAGACGGCCGGAGACCAACGAGATCGGCGGTTTATCCTCGTCGTTCATCGAGGATAAGTCGGGTCTTCGTGCTCACGACGTCGTCGAGTTCGCGCGCCTGCGTGATCAGTTCGTTGACCACCCCGGTGTCCGCCGCGTCGACGATGAGCACCACGTCCTCCTCGCCCGAGACCTGCCAGACGAAATCCACCTCGGGCCACTCGGCCATCCGGGCCGAGACCGCGGAGGTGTCGACGTCGACCGCGACGCCCACCTCGACCATCGCCTTGATGTTGCCGGTCCTGGTCGTGACGGTGAACCGTTCGATGGTCCCCTCGTCGATCAGGCGTTCGACCCGATTCCGTACCGTTCCCTCCGACGTGCCGACGCGTTCGGCGATCTCGGTGTAGGGCGTCCGCGAGTCGCGCCGGAGCACGTCGAGGATCGCCCGGTCGAGGTCGTCCATCCCCCACCTTCCCCCGGACCGTACTTCACGATTTCGAATATCGTAACTTCGCTTCGAACACAACCATTATTAGGGCCGCGTCTATACGGATATCGTAATGACCGACGCCTACGTGGCAATCGAGGGCGGGCACGTCCTGACCGGGCGGGCGCGCGCGCCGGGCACCGCGCGCGGCGAACTGGTGTTCACCACCGCGTACACGGGGTACGAGGAGAGCCTCACGGACCCCTCCTACGCCGAGCAGGTCCTGACCTTCTCCTACCCCCTGATCGGGAACTACGGCGTCCGGGACGAGCGCTTTGAGTCCGCCGACGTGCAGCCCACGGCGGTCGTCGCGCGCGAACTCACCGACGACGTGGCGGAGTGGCTCACGGAGGAGGGGGTGCCCGCGATCGACCACCTCGACACCCGCGACGTCGTGACCGAAGTCAGGGAGGAGGGTGCGATGCAGTGCGGCATCGCCGCGGGTCCCGACGCGACCCCCGAGGACGCCCGCGCGGAACTCGACCGGTGTAAAGCGATGAGCGACCACGTCGACATCGGGGCCGCGGTCAGCGTGACCGAGCCCACCGTCCACGAGGGTGACGGGAGATACGACGTCGCGCTGGTCGACTGCGGCGCGAAGGGCTCGATCGTCTCCTCGCTGGTCGAGCGCGGCGCGGACGTGACAGTCCTCCCCTACGACACGACGGCGACGACGGTGGCCGAACTCGACCCCGACGTCCTGTTCGTCTCGAACGGCCCTGGCGACCCCGAGAACTTCGGTGCGGCCCAGGAACTCGTCGGGGAGTTCGCCGGCGAGGTCCCCATCGCGGGGATCTGTCTCGGCCAGCAGATCGTCGCGAGCGCGCTCGGCGGTCGGACCGAGAAGATGACCTTCGGCCACCGCGGGGTCAACCAACCGGTCAGGGACCTCGAGACCGGCCAGGTCGTGATGACCACCCAGAACCACGGCTACACGGTCGCCGAACCCGGCGACGACCTCGACGTCACCCAGGTCAACGTCAACGACGACACCCCCGAAGGGCTCGAAAGCGACGCCCTCGACGTGCTCACCCGGCAGTACCACCCCGAGGCCAACCCCGGCCCGCACGATTCCCTGGGATTCTTCGACGACGTGCTCGGGATGGCCGAGGCGCGCGTCGCGCCGACCGCGGACTGAACCGACTAATCGACCTTTCTGACTTCCGTTCCAGCGAGTAGGTCGCCGAGCCGCTGGCGTCGCTTCGTCAGCGCCATCGTCACGAACCCGACGAAGTAGAGGGCCACGAAGTCGACCGGGCGAACGAGGTTCCTGATGAGGTAGGCCCGGCGGGAAGGTTCGTCGCCGTCCTCGTCCGTGACGACGAGCCTCGTGAGTCGCTTGCCGAGCGTGCGCCCGAAGGTGGCTTCGAGGCCGAGGTGGTAGCCGAACGCTATCAGCACGAACCCGGCCGCCACGAACCCCGTCTCGTTTCGAAGCCCGGGGATGATGTCGAGGCCGCGAGACAGCGCCCACGTCAGCACCGCGACCGCCGCGAGGTCGAGGAGGCTCGCGGTCGCTCGTCGGCCCGTCGAGCCCGGCTGGATCGGGTGGTCCCTCGAAACCCGTTCCCGGCCCTCGTCCGGCTCGAACGACGGCTCCTCGTCGATCGTCCCGGTGCGGAGCCATCTCGGGGTGTAGGTTCGTGAGACGCGGAGGTCGCGCCCGGTCGCGCGCTCGCCGAGTCCCGAAACGTGCGCGAGTCCGGTGACGAGGACCACGGTATCGTACCCTTCCTCGTCGGCGATCGTCGTCACCCGGTCAAGCATGTGTTCATTGCGAACGTCGACCGTCCGGAGTGCGAACTGCCCGACCGCCGTGTAGGCGGCGAGCGCGAACCACCCGACGACGAGGTCCGTCGAGAGTACCAGCCAGCCGAGGACGGGGACCAACGCGAGTCTGGCGCTCCCCCGGAGGATCTTTCCCGGATCGAGGGAGATCACGATCCCTCCGGCGAGCGGGATCGCGATGAGCAGGAGCAACCCGGCCGTTGCCTCGATATCGAACCAAGCCGTGGCGAGGATCCCGGTGACAGCCACGAGTGTTCCCACGACCGCTGCGAGGCGGCGGTCGCGTCGAAACACCAGCCGGAAGCCCACGCCGACCGCGAGCAACACCCCGACCGTGACCGCGGTCTGGATCGGGGCGACCACGAGGAACGCGATCAGGACGAACCAACTGAGCGCGATCGCGAGGGGTCCCGACTCCGCCATCACCGAGACCAGGGACCGATCGACTCGATGGACGGGCGTCTCCGGCGACAGTCGTTCGGTCGCGACGTGCTCGGTCGAATCGAACCGACGATTGAACAGGAGGTAGTACGGCGACCGTATCACGTTCAGTACGACACCACCCAGAAGGACGAGCGGAACCCGTATCGCCGCACGGACGGCCATTCGACGGGTGATGCTGTCCGTGGGCCACTCGACGAAGACGGCGTCGGCATCCGCCTCCTGCACGTAGTCCCTCAGTTCGTCCTCGACCTTCGAGAGCCGGTCGAAGTGGATGGTCCCGAACAGGTCGAGGCGGCGACGCATTTGCCGTTCGTTCACCGGACGGTGATAAATGCCTGCTGTCTTCGCGTGATGAGAATACCCGAATCAGACCTCGCGGAGGTCGTCGGTCGCCGCCCACCGGATCGCGGCGGCCGCGGCCTCGTCGGCCCGCCGGAGGACGACGGCTTCGAGCGTCGCGGGTTCGACGTTCGTCCTGGAGGTGTGCGAGAGCACCATGTGGGTGACCTCGACCGGAAGACCCGCCGCGGCGGTGACGTGAACCCCGTAGTAGGGATGGCCGAGTAGCGCCTCGATTCGGGTGCTCTCCATCCCGTCGAACTCGTAGCATTTGCTGACGTCGTGGACCAGCGCGCCCGCGAGCAGGAGGTCGAGATCGAGGTCGGCGTCGCGGTGCTCGATGAGCATCTCCCCGAGCGCCAGCGCGCCCGCCACGACGTCCCGGACGTGCGCGACGAAGGTCTCGTCGGGGAGGTCGAGTTTCCGCTGGGCGGGCGGATACCACGGTACCCCGTCGAGCGAGTCGAGTCCGTTCTCGGCCATCGCCGTGGTCCAGGCCTCGCGTACGCCCGCCCGGAGGTCGTCGTCCTCGATGCGCTCGATGCTCGGAAACGCGTCAGTGAGTGGGTCCGCAGTCATACCGAGAGAAGGACGGCGGGCGTGTTGTAGCCCTCGGGTTCGTCGTTACGCGCCCCAGTGGCCCTGCACCGTCGGCCGGTCGCCGACCGCCTCGACCGCCGAATCCTCGTCCTGGGCGTCGAGCGCCGACAGCGCGGCCCGCGCGCTCGCCGCCGTCGAGAAGTAGGTGACCTCCTCCTCGACACAGACCTCGAGCGCGTCCCGGTTCCGCGAGACGACGAGGTCCACCTCGCCCTCCATGATCGCTGTTTCGAGGTCGTCGAACTCGCGGAGCTCGAAGTGCTCGGCGAATCCATCGTGGAGTTCACGCCCGGCCTCGCTCTCGGGGTCGGGGAACTCGGGGTCCGAGAGGTCGATGACGGCGGTGCCGCCCGTCGGGACGGGTTTGTTCGTCGCGGACTGGGCCTTCCCGTAGGCCTTGCCGAAACTGTCGGCGGTGCCCATCACCTCACCCGTGCTCTTCATCTCGGGGCCCAGCCGCGGGTCGCTGCCCGGCAGGCGGTCGAACGGCAGCACGACCTCCTTGACGCTGGTCTGTTCGGGGACCTGCTCGGTGACCTCCAGTTCGGCGAGCGAGGCACCGGCCATCACCTGGGCGGCGAGTTTGGCGATCGGCACCCCGGTGGCCTTCGAGACGAACGGCACCGTCCGCGAGGAGCGGGGATTCGCCTCCAGGACGTAGACCTCGTCGCCCTTCACCGCGAGCTGGACGTTGAGCAGCCCCACCGTATCGAGCGCGTCCGCGATGTCCTCGACCACTTCACGAACCCGACCGAGCACTTCGCTGTCGAGCGATTCCGGGGGTATCATGCAGGCCGAATCGCCCGAGTGAACCCCCGCCGACTCGACGTGTTCCATGATCCCGCCGATCAGGACCTCATCACCGTCGGCCACGGCGTCGACGTCGAGTTCGACCGCCCCTTCGAGGAACTGGTCGACCAGGATCGGCTGGTCGGGGCTCACTCTGACGGCCTCTTCGACGTAGCTCTTCAGGTCCTCGTCGTCGTAGACGACGTCCATCGCGCGTCCGCCGAGAACGTAGCTCGGACGCACCAGGACGGGATAGCCGATCTCGTGGGCGAGGTCGAGGGCTTCGGCCTCGCTCTCGGCCGCCCCGCCCGCGGGCTGGGCGATCCCGAGGTCGTCCATCAACCGGTTGAACCTGTCCCGGTTCTCCGCGAGGTCCATCGCCTCGACGGTGGTTCCCAGAACGTCGCAATCGAGTCCACGGCGGTCGAGTTCGGCCTCCAGCCCGCGGCCGATGTCGACCGAGGTCTGGCCGCCGAACTGGACCATCACACCGTCGGCCCCGGTAGTCTCGACCACGTCGGCGACCTCCTCGGGGGTGATCGGCTCGAAGAACAGGCCATCGGAGGTGTCGTAGTCCGTCGAGACGGTCTCGGGGTTGTTGTTGACGACGTGGGCTTCGATCCCCATCTCGCGGAGCGCGCGCACGGCGTGCACGGTACAGTAGTCGAACTCGACGCCCTGGCCGATCCTGATGGGGCCGCCGCCGACGATCACCACGCTCTCGACGTCGCGGTTCACCTGCACCTCGTCGTGGTCGATGCCCGAGACGCGTTCGCGCGCGGAGTAGTAGTACGGCGTCGAGGCGGCGAACTCGCCGGCACAGGTGTCGACCTGTTTGAAATCACGCGGCGAGACGCTATTCTCGACCTCGTCGATCGGGGCCTCATCCGTCGTAATACCCCCAGCACCGTCGGCCCGCGTCAGCGCACCCTCGTCGCCCGCGGCGAGCGCCGCGACCTCCTGGTTGGTGAAGCCCACGTCGGCCGCGGGCTCGAAGTCGCCCTCGGCGGCCGCGCCCGCGGCCTCGGCGATCCGGGCGTAGCGCTCGACGTACCACGGCTTGATCCCCGTGAACTCGGAGACCTCGTCGACCGAGTATCCCCGCCCGAATGCCTCGAACATCGCGTAGGGTCTGTCGGGGGTCGGCCGTTCGAGGTACTCGGCTTCGAGCGCCGCGTCGTCGAGGTCGGCCCAGTCGACGTCGGGTTCGTACTCGGTCGAACGGAGCGCCTTCAGGAGGGATTCCTCGAACGTCCGCCCGATCGACATCGCTTCCCCGGTGCTCTTCATCGCCGTCCCGAGTTCGAAGTCGACGTCCGCGAACTTCTGGTTCGGCCACCGCGGGATCTTGGTGACGACGTAGTCGATCGCGGGCTCGAAGGCGGCGGTGGTCTCCCCGGTGATCTCGTTTTCGATCTCGTGGAGGCGCTTGCCGAGCGCGACCTTCGCGGTCACGCGCGCGATCGGGTAGCCGGTGGCCTTCGAGGCGAGCGCCGACGAACGCGAGACGCGGGGGTTGACCTCCACCACGCGGTACTCGCCGCCGGGCGAGCCGTCGTCGCGCCAGGCGAACTGGATGTTACAGCCGCCCTGGATACCGAGCTCGCGGATCACGTCGAGCGCGGCGGTCCGCATCGCCTGGTGGCCGTCGTCGGGGATCACCTGCGAGGGCGTGACGACCATCGACTCGCCGGTGTGGATCCCCATCGGGTCGAGGTTCTCCATGTTGCAGATGATGATACACGAGTCGTCGGCGTCGCGCATCACCTCGTACTCCAGCTCGACCCAGCCCGCGATCGACTCGGTGATCAACACCTCGCCGTTGCGCGAGAGCCGCAGCCCCTTCCGGACGCTCTCCTTCAGTTCGTCCATCTCCTCGACGACGCCCGACCCGCTCCCCCCGAGGGTGTAGGTCGTCCGCATGATCACCGGGAGGCCGCCGACCGCCTCGACGGCGTCCTCGACTGCCTCGACGGATTCGATCGTCACCGACTTCGCGACGGGCTGGCCGACCTCCTCCATCCGGTGGCGGAACAGTTCGCGATCCTCGGTGGCGTAGATGGTGTCGAGCGGGGTGCCCATGATCTCGACGTCGTATTCCTCCAACACGCCCTCCTCGGCGAGCTCGGCGGTGACGTTGAGTCCCGTCTGCCCGCCGAGCCCCGCGATCACGCCGTCCGGGCGTTCCTTCTCGATGATCTCCGCGATGGCCTCGGTGGTGATGGGCTCGATGTAGACCGCGTCGGCCATCTCGGGGTCGGTCATGATCGTCGCGGGGTTCGAGTTGACGAGGACGACGCGTGCGCCCTCCTCGGCGAGCGCGCGGCACGCCTGCGCCCCCGAGTAGTCGAACTCCGCGGCCTGCCCGATCTGGATCGGGCCGCTGCCGATGAGCAGGATGGTCCGGTCTGCGTGTGTCATTACCCACGCCAGTTCGCACATCGTAATAAGCCCGGCGAATCGGTACGAGATGCGTAGCCGAGCTTCGATTTTCGAAATCGGGTGTGCGAGGACGGTTCGCTGGCCGTGCGTCCCGCTCCTCGGTGTGGGAGAGCGATGTTGACGAGATCGAACGAGTCCGGGAAAATCACGGTCGCAACCGGGCTCACGAACCGGCAGTTCGGGGCGTCGAACGGTGACCCGTGATCAGTTGGCTTCGTCGCGGATCAGATACCGGTAGGGCCGGTCGTGCAGCACCTCGACGTCGCCGGTTTCGGACCGACGCCCCAGGACGGTCGCGACCTGGTGGGGGCTGTCGAGCTCCTCGCCGTTGGCACGGAGGAGGTCGTGTATCTCGCGGGCGGTGAGGGGTTCGGTGACGCCGGTCTCCGAGAGCACGGTCCGGATCCGCTCGAACTCGCTCCGCCGGAGTTGCATACACACACCATGGTGCGGAGACACATAACACCACGTCAGACAGCCGTATGACGGTCGTTGCGGTGAATCGCTCGATGGCGGCGCGCCGACGGCGACGGCCGGTGTCAGACGGGCGTGTCGGTTCCGCGCTCGAAGTCGCGTTCGCGGCGATAGGCGTCGACGAACGCCTCGACGTCGAACTCGTGAAGCTGGGATTCGAACTCGCGCCGGGCCGCGTCGTCCTCGGCGTGGCTCACGGCGTGGTCCATCAGCTCGACGACGAGCTCGACCACCACCTCGTGGAGGCGGCGCGAGTCGAACTCGGCGACCCAGACCCACGCGTAACCCACGTCGGTGTCCTCGGAGACGTCCTCGCCGACGACTTCCTCGGGGAACTCCTCCAGCACGACGCCCATGAGGTGACGGGTATCGAACGTGCCGCCGTCACTGGGTTCGATCGCGGTTTCGAGCACCGAGACGAGGGACTCGGGCACGAACCGGCTCAGCGGGTGGACGTCCATCACGACGGCGTGGCGCGCGCCACACGAACACTCGAACTCCCGGAGCCCCATGTCGAGGGCCGAGACCGCGACCGACTCCCCGCACGGGAGGTCGATCCCGGTCTCGCGGCTGCCCGGGACGCGCGGCTTGGTCATGCGGGTGATTGGGGCGCATCGGGGTTAAACGCCGGGGTCATCGGTCGATCCGTGGCCGACCGAGCTCGGGCTCGCGCGGTTCGGCCCGGAGCTGCGTGTAGGCGTGGGTGACGGTCGCGGTGCCGAAGACCGCCGCCGGACCGCCGAGGCACACCCACGCGACCCACGCCACGGCCGGTCCGAAGAGCACGCCGAAGAGGGCTCGAACCGCTACGAGGGGGACGAGGGTCAGCGCGACGACCGCGACCCCGAGCCCGAGGAGTTCGAGGCGGTGGCCGCTGGCGACCCGCCAGCTCTCGTTCAGCGCGTCGACGAAGGTCCGGTTCTCGACCGCGATCTCCTGGCGAAGGAAGAAGAACGACGTCGCGAGGAACAGCGCCACGACCGCCCCGCCGACGACGACGGCGAGGATCCCGAGCACCCCGCCGAGCCCGACCAGAAACCAGACCGCGAACCCGCCGGCGACCCCGTTGAGCGTCGGGAGGACGAGCGGGCGCAGCCGGTCGCGGGTGAGGCTCGTCGGGTCGGCGGCGAAGGTCCGGACCCCGACGATCCGAAGCGTCTCTCGAAGGACGCCCGCGAGGACGACGAGCCCGCTCGCGACCGAGGCGGGTACGCCGAGCGCGAGCGGCGTCGTGGCGTCGAGCGCGTCCGCGACCGTCCGAACCTCGCGCGGCGTGAACCCCGTCTCGGCGGTGGGCCGGGTGCGGAGGGTTTCGAGGGCCGGCTCGGCGGCGTCGCGAAGCAGGGTCTGGCCCCCGACCACGCCGACGACCCCGATGGCCGCGAACGCGAGGGCGAGCACCAACCCGTCGCGCGAGGCGGTTCGCCTCGCCCCGGCGCGGACCGCGGTCCGGATCCCTACCGACATGATTTCGGCTCCCGGCTCGGGCTATTAAAACGTTCCATCGTGCGACGCTGGCGGGTCAGGGCCAATCGTCGCGGGTCTCGGGTTCGGGCTCCGGTTCGTCGTCGCCGTCGTCGAGCGTCCAGCCCGCGGCGTCGGCGGCGTCGGTGACCGCGAGGTACTCCCAGTCGACCTCGCTGGCGAGGTCGATGTCGTCCTGCCCCGTGCCGACGAAGACGTGGCGGTCGGTGTCGAACTGGTTCTTGACGTTTTCGAGGCTCTCGCGCCGGCCGCGCGGCCCGGAGAAGAAGTCCTGGCGGATCCGGTTCTTCCGGGTGAAGTTCGTGACGACGTAGGTGGGTTCGTCCGAGACCACCCCGATGTACTCGGTCCATCGTCGCGCGTCGGAGAACACCTCGGTGGGGTTCGCGAGCGCTTCGAGGGCGTCGAGCTCGAACGCCAGCGTCATGTCGCCGCTGCCGCCTTCCATGGCGCGACTGGGTGCGGACGCAGGAAAACGGCTTCGGTGCGGGTCGGGACTACTGGCCGGCGGGCGTCGCGAGCTCGTCGAGGTCGACCTCGGGTTCCATCAGGAGGTCCTTGCAGTCGCTGACGTCGCGCTCCTCGCGGATGAGCTTCTTGTACTTGCTCTGGGGCGCGAGGTTGCCGATGAGGACGCCGCCGACGATCTTGCCGTCCTTGAGCGCGAGCCGTCGCCACTCGTCGTCGCCGAAGGAGGCCTCGACGGAGTCGTCGCCGATGGTGGGATGGCCGAACGAGAGGAAGGGGAAATCGAAGTGGGTGATAGAGTAAGAGGAGACCCAGCGAAACTCGGCCTCGGGCGCGTCGGCGAGCATGTTCTTGCCCGCGACGGTGCCCTGTTCCTTCGCGCTGCCCCACGAGCCGTTCTGGGCGTGCTCTCCGAGGATCACGTCGTAAAAGCGGGTGAGGTCGCCCGCAGCGTAGACGTCCTCGACGGACGTTTGCATGTGTTCGTCGACCACGACGCCCTCGTCGAGTTCGATGTCGGTGCCCTGGAGGACCTCGAGGTTGAAGTCGAGGCCGATGGCGATCCCGACGAAGTCGCAGTCGTAGGTCTCGCCGTCCGGCGCGACGGCGGCGGTGACGTGGCCCGCGTCGTCGACCTCGAAGCTATCGACGCCGCTGTCGAAGACCGGCGTGACGTTCTTTGCTTCGAGCGCCTCGTGGATGATCCGTGCGCCCTCGGGCGAGAGCGCGTAGCGCCACCAGCACTCGCCGCGCATCAGGTAGTTGGCCTCGACCTCCTGGGCACCGCAGATCGCCGCGAAGTCGATCCCGAGGAGTCCGGCACCGACCACGACCCCCTTCTCGGCCTCGTTCACGTCCTCGGCGATGCTGCGTGCGTCCTCGAACGTCCAGAAGTGGTGGATCCCCTCGGCGTCGCTGTTCTCGACGGGGAGTTGGGTCGGGGTGCCGCCGGTCGCGATGAGGAGTTTGTCGTAATCGAAGCTGTCGCCCGCGTGGGTGTGGAGGCTGTGGGCGTCGGTGTCGATGGCGGTGACGAGCGTGTTGAGCCGGAGGTCGATGTCGCGGTCGTCGTACCAGCCGGGCTGGTGGATCGACATCGGGGCCTCGGGGAGTTTGCCCTTCGCGAACTCCTTGATCAGGATACGGTTGTAGAGGGCTTCGCCCTCGTCGGTGATCACCGTGACGTCGGCGTCGGGGTCGCCCTCGCGGATGGTCTCGGCCGCGGAGCTCCCGGCGATCCCATCGCCGATGATTACGTACGAGGTAGGCATAGGGGGAGTTCGACGCCGGGGGTAATGTGAATTGCTATCTCGCGGCCGTTCCCGACGGACGGTGCGTTGATGTGTCTCGCGTCCCGAGAGCGGGTATGAAACTCAATCAGACCGTCCGGCACTTCGCGGCGAAGCAGGCGCTCTCGACGCCCGTCGTCGGCAACCTCGCGACGCAGGGGCTCGTCCGGCTCCACACCGGCGTGTTCATGGGCAAGGCCGACCCCGAGCACGCCGA
This sequence comes from Halococcus hamelinensis 100A6, assembly GCF_000336675.1. Lineage (NCBI taxonomy): Archaea > Methanobacteriati > Methanobacteriota > Halobacteria > Halobacteriales > Halococcaceae > Halococcus > Halococcus hamelinensis. Next base: position 57,450 of record NZ_AOMB01000040.1, read on the forward strand.
GGAGCGCAAAGCCCACCTCGACGGGCTGTTCGACGCCACGATGGAGAGCTATCTGGCGGCGCTCCGGGACGGCTTCACCGAGGCCGAAGCCCGCGAGATCACCCACATCCAGGCCAACTTCGACTTCTACGACCACGGCTGGGTCGAGATGATGGAGTTCCCGGTCGACGAACTCGACGACCACCACGACCGCTTCGGCGAGTTCTTCGATCGGTTCGCGATCACGGTCGAGGACCCGCTCGGCGCGTTCGCGCCCGCCGGTGGACTCCCCGATGCCCCCGCGACCCCCGAGAAACTCGACGACCCCGACCAACCGAACGCCGTCGGGGGCTACGCCGACGAGACCTACGTCGACGGCCCGGACGGCGAGGTCCTCGTCGGTGGTGCCGACGACCCCGAGGAGGTCGACCTCAGCGACGCGCCCGGCGTCACCGCCGACGACGTCGAGGACTAACCCCTCGGCCCGACCGCAACCCGCAGACCGCGGGCTTATCCCTCGGCCGACACAGGCACGAGACATGGTTGACCCCCAACTCGGTCAGGCCACGATCGTCTACGACGACCCCAACGAGGGCAAGATCGAGACCGTCGTCGACAACGAGTTCATCGCCTACTTCGACGACCACTGGCTCGTGAAGGTCGGCGAGGACGGCAACGGCAACGACGTCGTCCGTCGGATCCCCAAAGAACGCGTCCACTACGTCGAGCGGTCGGTCGAGCAGTTCCAGGACAAGCTCGACAAGCTCGCGGACGAGGCCCAGGAACGGCTCCCATTCTGATTCGGTCCGGCCCTCCCCTCAGACCGCCGTGACCCACGCCCGATAGTCGGGCGCGCAGTCGTAGACGTCTTGGAACGCCCGGTCGACGAACTCGGCGACGCGTGCGGGGTCCGTCCGCGCCGCGACCCGGAGGTTGACCCCCTCGGCCTCTTCGGGCCGGGTGAGTTCGTCGACCACGAACTCAGGATACTCGTCGAGCAGCGCGTTCGCCCGGTCGAGTTCGTCCTCGGTGCAGTCGAGGTTCACCACGCCGTCGGCGAACTGGACCCAGGGTGCGAGGGTCGGCTCGTCCTCGGCATCCTCGTCGGGGATCGGGGGCGCTTCGACCGCTACTTCGATGGTCAGAAAGGGGCTCTCGCGTTCGCCGTGGGCTCGAATCGCGTCAACGAACAGTTCTCGTCGCTCCCCCTCGGTTGCGGCGTCGAATCGGGTCATGAGCCGGTTTCGGCGGGTGCGTTGAAAAACGGGGTGGAAGCGACGCCGATGGGCAAACGGCGACGGTATCTACAAACCTTTTAGGGTGGCTTCCGAAGCGGGGGCCATGAGCGAGAACCAACCCAACGTTCTGCTGCTCGGACCGCCGGGCGCGGGCAAGGGAACCCAGAGCACGAACGTCGCCGACGAGTATGACATCCCGCACGTCACGACCGGGGACGCGCTCCGGGCGAACAGGGACATGGAGACCGAGTTCGGCACGCCACGCGAGTTCATGGAGGCCGGCGAACTCGTGCCCGACCCCGTGGTGAACGAGATCGTCGCGGAGGCGGTCTCGGAATCCGAGGGCTACGTGCTCGATGGCTACCCCCGGAACGAGGAGCAGGCGGAGTACCTCGCCGACATCACCGCGCTCGACGTGGTCTGTCTGCTCGACGTCGACGAGTCCGTGGTGGTCGACCGGCTCACCGGCCGGCGGGTCTGTCCCGAGTGCGGTACGAACTACCACGTCGAGTTCAACCAGCCCGAGGAGGCGGGCGTCTGCGATGAGTGCGGTAGCGAACTCGTCCAGCGCGACGACGACACCGAGGAGACGGTCAAGGACCGGCTGCGGGTCTACCACGAGAGCACCGAGCCCGTGATCGAGTACTACCGCGAGGCGGGCGTCCTCGAAACGGTCGACGGCGAGGGCTCCCCCGAGGAAGTCTGGGAGGAGCTCCGAGCGACGATCGACGCCGCGGTCTGAGCGGGTTCGACGGCCACACGCGAAGTAAAAGGTTGATTAGGCCGCATACCCGATTGGACGGAAATGGGACGAACAGGCGAGAAAGCACGCTCGCTGGTCGCCGAGGACCCGGCGTTCGCCGAGGCGCTCACCGTGGTGCTCGACCGGGCCGGGCACACGGACGACGACCCCGAGCCCGACGGCGGCACGCGACCGCACACGGTGCAGTGGGGCGACGTCAGCGACGAACTCACCTCGGGACAGTGGGGCCGGCTCATCGAGACCGGTATCCTCCACGACGCCGACGGCGACGGCTTCGCGGTCTCTGACCCCGCCGAGGTCCGCGAAGCGCTTGGCGACGACGCCGTGGACACGTCGGCGACCGACGACGACGACGGCGGGACGTGGACGACCTACGACAAGCTCGCGGCGGTCGGCGCGGTCGCCCTCCTGCCCTCGTATTACTTCGACCCGATACGGAACGCGGTCGGCGGGACCGCCGACCTCGTGCTGGGCCCGTTCGACGCGATCCTGCCGTTCTACGCCGTGATCTTCGTGCTCTCGGTGCTCACCGGGCTCTACACCGTGCTCTTTCAGTCCGCGCTCATGGACACCGAGCAGATGGGCGACATCCAGGAGCGAATGAGCGACATCCAGGAGCGCCAGAAGGACGCACGCGAGCGCGGCGACGACGCGGCGCTCGAACGCATCCAGCAGGAGCAGATGGACGCGATGGGCGACCAGCTCGGGATGTTCAAGCTGATGTTCCGGCCGATGGTCTGGATCATGCTGGTGACGATCCCGGCGTTCGTCTGGATGTACTGGAAGCTCGGGGTTCACGGCGGTGGCGGGGTCGAGCACATCGCCCAGGGCGAACGCCACATCGTCATGCCGATGATCGGCCGGATGGCGTGGACGGGTGCGGAGGGCCGGATCCTGGGGCTGCTCCCGGTCTGGCTCGCCTGGTACTTCATCTGCTCGTTCGCCTTCCGGCTGGTGATCCAGAAGACGCTCAACCTCCAGACCACCCCGCAGACGGGCTGACCCAGGACGCAATCCCTTTGTATCGGGCCGGTCCGATGGTTTTCATGTTTGTTACCATCTCTGGACCGGCGGGCGGCGGTAAATCCACGACCGCCGCGGCACTCGCGGAGACGCTCGGTTACGACCATGTCAGCGGCGGCGACATCTTTCGGGAAGTCGCCGCCGAGCGAGGGCTGACGGCGCTCGAACTCAACCGGCAGGCCGAGGAGGACGACGCGATCGACCGGGCGCTCGACCGCCGCCAGCGCGCGGTCGCCGAGGCGCGCGACGACGTTGTGCTCGAATCCCGGCTTGCTGGCTGGATGGCGGGCGACTTCGCTGACCTCAAGATCTGGCTTGATGCACCGCTCGACGTTCGTGCCGCCCGGATCGCCGACCGCGAGGACAAATCACTCGACGTAGCCCGTGAGGAAACCCACGCCCGCGCCGAGAGCGAGGCCCGGCGCTACCGGGAGTACTACGGGATCGAGTTCACCGATCGCTCGATCTACGACCTCGTGGTGAGCACCGCCCGCTGGAGCCCGGAGGGCGTCTTACGAGTGCTTGAGGAAGCGTGTGCCGCTTACGACCCCACGGTAGACGAGGGCGGCGTCGAGATCGACGCCGCGTACGACCTGTGATGCGGGGTTCGCCCGACGAGCGCACGCCCGCGGCGAACCGGTCGTTCGGGGTCGTGAACCTCGACAAGCCGCCCGGACCCTCGGCCCACCAGGTCACCGGCTGGGTTCGCGACCTCGTCGGCGTCGAGCGCGCCGCCCACGCCGGTACCCTCGACCCGAAGGTCACGGGCTGCCTCCCGATCCTGCTCGGCGACGCCACCCGGATGGCCCAGGTCTTCCTCGAAGGCGACAAGGAGTACGTCGCCGTTCTGGAACTCCACAAGCCGGCCCCCGCGAACGTCGAGAACGTCCTCGCCGAGTTCGAGGGACCGATCTACCAGAAACCGCCGAAGAAGAGCGCGGTCGCGCGTCGCCTCCGAGTCCGGACGATCCACGACCTCACGCCGCTCGAAACCGAGGAGCGCCGGATCCTCCTCCGGATTCGCTGTGAGAGCGGGACCTACGTCAGGAAGCTGTGTCACGACCTCGGGCTCGCGCTCGGCACCGGCGGCCACATGGGCGACCTCCGGCGGACCTCGACGACGCCGTTCGACGACACGAAACTCGTGAGCCTCCACGACCTCGCCGACGCGCTCGCGTTCGCCGACGACGGCGACCCGGAACCCCTCTCCGACGTCGTCAGACCGGCCGAACGCGCGCTCACCCACCTCCCGCGGGTGACGATCGCCGACAGCGCCGCCCGAGAGGTCGCCGAGGGCGCGCCGGTCTACGCGCCCGGCGTGCTGGACGTCGAGAACACCGATCCCGAGACCGTCGACCCCAAGGACGACGAACCGCTGGTCGCCTGCTACACCCCCGACGGGGCGGCGGTCTGCCTCGGACGGTTCGTCGGCGATCCCGATGCCGACTCGGGGACCGTCGTCGACCTCGAACGGGTACTGGTTTGACTCGGTGAGCGTTCTGCACCGGCTCGTCGGCGGGCTGGGTTTCCGTCGACCGCCGTGATCACTCCGACGAGGGGTTCCCCGTCTCGTCGATCCGCTGGTCGTACTTCTCCAGGCTCTCTGCGAGCGCCTCGCCGGCGTCGATATCGGCGGCGTTCGCGATCTGCAACAGGGTAAACATGGTGTCGCCGAGTTCCTCCTCGGTTATCCCTATCTCCTCCGGCCGTTCCCCGTACCCCGTCGTCTCGACAGCGTCCTCGGCCATCTCCCCGATCTCCTCGACCATGGTCAGCAACCGGAACTCCAGACTCGTCTCAATCCCGTGTCTGTCAACGAACGCCGCTACCTCTCCCTGTTCGTCCATGGATCTCCCTCCGATGTGAGTCCCAATAATCTTCCGTCCCGTCGGTACCGAAACGGTAGCGCCGTTCGGTCAGTCGTCGGCACTCGTGGCTCTCGCTTCGGACGAGTCCTCGATCTCGACCCCGCCGGTGAGCTCGGTGTAGGGGTAGGGCATGTCGATGCCTTCGTCGTCGAAGCGCTCCTTCACGGCCTGGACCCAGGCCGAGAGCGTGTGGACGTACTTGCCGCGCGAGGGGTCGTCGATGTGAGCGCGCGCGGTCAGCCCCACCGCCGAATCGCCGAGTTCGGTGAGGATCACGTCGGGTTCGGGTTCACCCTTGATGTTCCCGACCGTGGCGGCCTCCTGGACGATGATCTCCTTCGCCTGTTCGATGTCGTCGTCGTAGCCGATCCCGAAGGTGAAGGGGACCCGAAGCCGGTCGTTGGCGACGGGGTTGGTGACGGCGTTGTCGGCGAGTTCGGAGTTTGGCACCGTGATGAGTTCGTTGTCGAAGGTCTCGAGTTTGGTGACGCGGAGCCGGATCTCCTGGACGACACCCGATTTCGTGCCGTCGCCCGAGGGCCACTCGATCCAATCGCCCGTCCGGAACGGCTTGTCGCGGAGGATGAACACGCCCGCGACGAAGTTGCCGATGAGGTCCTGGGCGGCGAACCCGAGCGCCAGCGCGAGCGCGCCCGCCAGGGTCGCGAAGGCCGCGAGCACGGTGCCAAAACCCGCGATCGTCGCCGCGAGCGCGAGCGCGGCGAACAGCGCGAGCGCCCCCGCGATCCGACCGCCGAGCCCAACGACCGTCCCGTCGAACCCGCGAACGTCGAGCGCGCGTTTCGTCGCCCTGGTCAAGACGAACTTGGCGACCGGGTAGATGACGACGAACGCCACGACGAACAGCACGACCGTGGTCGCGGCGCTCACGACCGCGTCGCCGTACTGGTTCACGAACTGCTGGGGCGTCCTCGGGAGACCCTGCTGGAGGACCGTCGAATACATCGTTCGAATCGACAGCCGAATCGGTTATGAAACCATCGCCGGTGTCCACCGGTTCGGCACGGCCGCCCGAGTCCCGGCCGTCCGCGTGCGCGAAACGAAGGGCTTAATCCACGAGCCGGCGTCGGTCGAAACGCGGGACCGTGGGGTAGCTTGGTATCCTCGGCGCATGGGGTGCGTCGGACTCGTGTTCGAATCACGACGGTCCCATTCCACCTTTTGCTGCGCTCGGCCGCGAAGCGGCCTCGCTGGCAAAATGTGGATCAAAAGCCTCCTCCTTCCTTTCAGTCAGTCGTCGGCCCGCTCTCGCTCACTGCGTTCGCTCGCGGTACAATCACTAACTCCCGCACAGCACCAACCGCACCGCCGAAGCCCTCGCGCCTGCGGCGCTCGCCGAGACGCCAGGCCCGCACCGAGCCGCACTGCCCGCCGCTCACAACCAGTTTTCGAGCCACACTAGCTGGTTCGCCAGTTCGTCAGCCGCGAAGAACCGTTCGACGCGCTCGATCGCGACGGCGAACTCGCTCGGATTCGGGTTCGGCGTGGTGTAGACGACGATTCCTGCGTGCTCGATCTCGTCATCGAGTTCGATGAAATCGCGGTCGTTCGTCAGGACGACGAGACCGTCATGCGCGCACTCTTCGAGCAAGGCTTCGTCGACCGATTCCCGACCGTAGCGCTCTTGGGCAGTAATGACGGTGTACCCGTTCGAACGGAGCGTCGCCGTGACGGCGCTCGGTACGTGCTCGTCCGCGAAAAACCGAACCGTCACCGTTCGGCTGTGGGCGGCGAAACCGAGCGCGATTCGAGTTGTTGCTCCTGTTTTTCGTGGCGACTTCGGATCTCGCGTATCTCGTCCGGATGCTCGTAGTAGTACGCGAGTGCTGTGTGGACCTCGGCGAGCGAGATGTCCAGTTGGTCGGCGACGTACGCTGGGGATTCGTCGTTACGAACCATATCGACGACTTGGAGAACGCTGATCCGCCGTCCGTCGAGACGTGGCTCACCGCCCAGCGTCCCCTCCGTCGAGACGATATCGCTCATTGTCGACGACTCCGCGTGGCGTGCCAATGACTCTTGTGCCCACTTTTTTGCGTCGGGTGGCCTCTCTTCGGTCGACCACCACGCCTTGAAAAGCTTGGACTAAAAAGGGCCGCTCACTCGCTGCGCTCACGGGTCACTGCGTTCCCCGTTCGCATCCGAGGTTCGACTGGAAGGAGAACCTCGCGCCGCTCGTTCGCGGTGCAACCACTACCATCCGCACTGTCGCCGTACAGCACCACCCGCACCGCCGAAGCCCTCGCTCATTCCACTCGCTCGCCCTTCATCCGCCAAGAAAGCACTTCTCTCCCGAGCCTCGGCTCGCGCCTGCGGCGCTCGCCGAGACGCCGACCCCACACTGCAACTACGGCCGAAAAAACCAATCCGGTCGTGTTTCAGTCCCGCTTCACGCCGGGGTTCGTCACCGCACCGTTGGCCGCCGAGCCGAAATCCCGGCCGTACTTCGCGAGCACGCCCGACTGGTAGTTCGCCTCGGGCTGTTCCCACGCGTCGAGCCGGGAGTCGAGTTCCTCGTCCGAGAGGTCCGTCTCGATGGTCCGGTCCGGCACGTCCACACGCACCGTGTCGCCGTCTTCGAGCGCGGCTATCGGCCCGCCGACGAACGCCTCGGGCGCGGCGTGACCGATCATCGGCCCACGCGTCGCACCCGAGAATCGCCCGTCCGTGATGAGCGCCACGTCGTCCTCGTGGCCTTGACCGACCACCGCGGCCGTGACCCCCAACATTTCACGCATCCCCGGCCCGCCCCGCGGGCCCTCGTTCCGGATGATGATCACGTCGCCGCTCTCGATGTTGCCCTCCTGGACCCACTTCATCGCGCTCTCCTCGTCCTCGAAGACCCGTGCCGGGCCCTCGTGGTGGAGTTTGTCGTCGCCGGTGACTTTCAGGACCGCCCCGTCGGGCGCGAGGTTCCCCGAGAGCACCTTGATCGCGCCCTCGTCGTGGATCGGGTTCTCGACCGTCTGAACGAGATCGGAATCGATCGCGGAGTCCTCGGGCAGGTCGAGGGCCGCGAGGCTCTCTTCGAGCGTCTTGCCCGTCACCGTCATCGCGTCGCCGTGGAGCAGGCCCGCGTCGAGCAGCCGACGGAGCACGACCGGTACGCCACCCTGCTCGTGGAGGTCGGCCATCACACCCGCACCGCCGGGGCGGAGGTGACAGATGTGCGGGGTCCGGGCCCCGATCTCGTTGAAGTCCTGGAGTGAGAGGTCGATGCCCGCCTCGGCGGCGAGCGCCGGGAGGTGGAGCACGGCGTTCGTCGATCCTCCGAGCGCCATCTGGAGCGCGATGGCGTTCTCGAAGCTCTCCTTCGAGAGTACGTCCGACGGTCGCAGGTCCTCCTCGATACAGTGCATGACCGCCTCGCCCGCGCGCCGCGCGACGTCGAGCCGGGCGTCGGACTCCGCGGGCGCGCTCGCCGACCCGAGGGGGGCGAGCCCGAGCGCCTCGCTCATACTCGCCATCGTGTTCGCGGTGTACATTCCGGCACACGACCCCGCCCCTGGGCAGGCGTCGCGTTCCAGGGAATCGAGCTCCTCGCGCGAGATGTCGCCCTGGGAGTACGCGCCGACGCCCTCGAAGACGTCCTGCACAGTGACGTCGCGGCCCTCGTGGTGGCCCGGCAGGATGGTCCCGCCGTAGACGAACACGCTCGGGAGATCAGTACGAATAGCGGCCATCATCATCCCCGGGAGGTTCTTATCACAGCCCGCGACCGTCACCAAGGCGTCCATCCGTTCGCCGAACGAGACGAGCTCGACGGAGTCGGCGATGACCTCCCGCGAGATGAGCGAGGCCTTCATGCCCTCGGTCCCCATCGAGATGGCGTCGCTCACGGTGACGGTGCCGAACTCGATCGGCATCCCGCCCGCGCCCTCGACGCCCTCGATGGCGGCGTCGGCCACCGAATCGAGGTGGACGTTACACGGCGTGACGTCCGCCGCGGGGTTGGGGACGCCGACCATCGGCGATTCGAGCGCGTCGTCGTCGAAGCCCATCGCGCGGAACATCGAGCGGTGGGGCGCGCGGTCCGGCCCGTCGGTGACCTCGCGGCTGCGCAAGTTCCCGTCCTTTTCCGACCCTTCGGCGTCGCGGTGTTGTGGTTGTTGGCTCATGCCAGGGGCTCGACGGCCACGAACATAAGTCTGCCACCACGGACCGATCGACCGACCGACCGCCGGTTAGAGCGACTCTCGGCCCGTCGAACGCCGAATCACGTTCCCGAGCGCTCGGATACCGGGATGGCCGTCGTAGAGCCAGAGCGCGAACACGAGGACGAACAGACCGAGGTAGGCCACCAGCACCGGTCCCAGGAGCTGCTGGACGTACTGGACGAAGTAGTAATCCGCGTTCGCGATCAGACCCGCACCCGCGCCGGGACCCACGATCGGGTCCGAGACGTCGACCCCCGGACGGGCCATCACCGGCCAGAACAGGAACCAGTAGTTGAGTTCGTTGCCGAGCGCCACCGACGGGAGCACGTCCGCCGGGAGGTGCGAGGCGTAGCCGACGACGAACGCGAAGCCGATGCTGGTTCGTGAGCGTCGGTAGGCGACGGCGAGCACGACTATCCAGACCGCGACGGCGACGAAGACCGTGTGGGCGAACACGCCGGCGGGGAGGAGGTCGAAGATCCACGACAGCGGTTTGTCGACGAGGTCGGGAAACTGGGTCCCGAGCGCGAGCGCGAGGGTCGGGTACTCCCCCGGTCGCCGTCCGGCGAGGTGACAGAGCACCGAATAACAGAGGTAGCCGACCGCGAGGTGGCCCCACGGAAACACGGCTCAGCCACCCCCAGCGCTCTCGTTCGTCGGTGCGACGTCGACGGAGAGGTGGGCCGTCCGGTAGGCGTTCTCGGCGGTCGGGTCCGCGGGCGGCTCACCCTCGTAGAGGAGGTAGACCAGCTGGAGGTTCTCGCCCGAGGTGTCGGGTGTGACGGTATGTGGGTTCTGCCACGTCCGGTTTGCGGGGACGGACGGCGACGAGAACTGTGTGAGCTGGTTGCGCGAGAGCACCTCGCTGTTGTTGCGGTTCTGGAGCTGGACCACCACCGAGTAGTTCGCCGCCACCTGTTCCTCGTTCTCGACGCTCACGACGTACTGCTGTTCTTCGCCCTCGGTGAGGTTCGTCGGGTAGTCGAAGTCGAGCTGGTCCGATTCGTTGAACGCGCCGACCCGGAACATGGTGGGGGCTTCGGCCTCCTGTGGCGTCGCGAACGTGTACGTCAGCGCCACGGTGGCGACCAGGATGCTGAGGACCAACACCACGTTGAGGAGGGCGTCGGCGGGCGAATCGGTGAGCCCGTCGGCGAAGTCCCGAGCCCAGTAGCCCGCGGGGGCCGCGAACCGCTCGGCGCGCGGGAGGCGGAGCCGGCGCACGAACCCGACGACCATTCCCGCCAGCGTGACGACGGCGAGGATGCCGACGATCGGGGTGGTGCGGTAGGGCGACCCCGTGCCGAACAGGATCGGGAGGAAGCCGAGGGCCAGCGCGAGCAATGGGACGGCGAACAGGCTCAGGCCGAACGAGAGCGCCGCGCGCTCGCCCCACCGCACGCCGCGGCGCTGGATCGACCGCATGCTCTCGAACCGCCGGCTCATCCCCGAGAGCGAACTCACCCGACCGGCGTTGCGCGAGGGGCGGCCCGGGAACAGCGCCGCGAGCACCGCATAGCCCGGCAGGAACAGGAGCAGCGGGATCCCGAGCACGAACTGGACGGTCGCCGGCAGGCCGCCGAGGACGATCAGGGGCGCGACGACCACGGTGTAGAGGACGCCGACGATCAGATCGCCCGGCAGCCCCCGGAACGCCGCCGCGCTGTCGACGTAGCGGTCCGACTGGCCACCACCGTCGAGCGAATCACGGGACACTACGCGGTGTCGGGAACCGGGGTTCTTGAGTGTATCCGTTCGGCCCGGCGAGCGGATACGCATACGTTATGCTACTCCAGCGAATAGGCAGGGGGTATAGGGGGCCAGAAATGACGGACGAGTGGGATCTGATCAGCTTCGTGGTCCGGTCACAGTACCGGGTCGACGTTCTCGAACGGCTCGTAGAGGGCCCCGCAACGCCCTCGCAGATCGCCGCCGACGAGGACATCGCCATCACCCACGTCTCACGCGCGCTCTCGGGGCTCCGCGAGGGCGACCACGAGATGGTGGAGCTGCTCGTCTCCGAGGACCAGAAGAAGGGGCGGGTCTACGGTATCACCGAAACCGGCGAGCGGGTCTGGGACCGCCTCGAATCCGAGAACATGGTCTGAGGCGGTGCTTCCGTCCGATCGCCGCGGATCCGGTGGATAATAACCGGCAGGCGAGGAACGATATTTATTTGCCGGTGCGCGGAGGAGCGCGTTGCAATGCATCGGGAAACGGACGCAGAGTGCGACGGCCTGGGCCGGTTGGCCCGGGTCGCGTTCGTGGCGGTGATGGTGACCGCCGCGCTCGCGCTCGCACCGGCGACCACGGCCGCCCAGTCGAACGCGAGCAACGCGACGTTCATCGTCCAGCAGGGCTCGCAGTGTACCCAGGTCACGCCGCTCGGCGACGGCACGCGAACCGTCGAGGAGTTCTACGACTATCGAGTCCTCAACGAGACCGCCAACTACAGCTCGCTCGGCACGGTCGACATCCAGGAGGACCAGACGAGCCAGGTGTTCGTCTACGACGGCAGTGACGGCTTGAGCCTCGTGTTCCTGAACGACGAGATCGGCCAGCCCGGCGGGTTCGTCGCCAACGCGGAGGTCTCAGGACTCCCGGCCGACGGTGACTGGGTCGTCGAGGACGACAACTACACCGACCGCGACGACGTCTTCGAGTACACCGACACCGGCGCGCACATCGAGTGGAACTCGAACGGCGAGCGCACCGATGGCGCGGCGTTCGCGGGGCTCGACAGCCCGAACTACAGCACCGTCGAGGTCGACATCGCGTTCAACGACGAGACCGACCGCTACCCGTTCGAGGAGTGGTCCGGCCAGCCCTCGGACAACGAGATCGAGACGTGGCAGGTCCGCTCGGGTGACGGCAGCACCTCTCAGCTCGATATGAGTCAGCCGATCCAGCTCAGCCCCGGCACCTGTAGCGGCGGCGTGAGCACGTTCACGTCGACGCCCACCCCGAGCACCGACACGACCGGGACGACCGGCACGGACGTCGCTACGTCGGCCCCGACCGCGGCCGCGACTTCGACCGTCACCACGACGTCGACCGCGACTGCGACCCAAACGGCGACACCGACCGCGACCGCCGCACAGACGGATGCCGCGACACAGACCGCTGCGGCAACCGGGACGAACCCGGCGACCGACACCGTGGGAACGAACGGCTCGGCGGGTGAGGGCGACTCCGGATCCGGCGCGTTCGGTCCCGGCTTCGGGGTCGTCGTCGCGGCGCTGGCCCTCGTCCTCGTGGGGGTCACGCTCGCACGCCGGCGAGGGTAGTCGCGCGCCACGTCCGATTCGCGCGCCACATCCGATCGACCGCGGCCGGATCGCCGCCCGATTTTTCTCGACCCGGCGCTGGCAGCACGATACCAATCAATGGGTCTCAGTGGAAACGGTCGTCACAGGAGCTGCATCACGGCTCCGTACGCGCCACAGACTTACGTACTCCGGCGTCGAGGGAGTTCACATATGACTCTCGAAGATCGGACCTGCGTGGTCACCGGCGCGTCGCGCGGGATCGGCCGGGGCATCGCGAAGGAGTTCGGCCGCCACGGCGCGAGCGTCGCCGTGAACTACCGCTCGTCCGAGGCCGCCGCCCACGAGGTGGTCGACGCCATCGAGGAGACGGGTGGCGAGGCGATCGCCGTACAGGCCGACGTCGCCGACAACGACGCCGTCGCCGGGATGGCCGAGGCGGTTCGGTCGGCGTTCGGGCCCGCGGACGTGCTCGTGAACAACGCGGGACTCACCGTCGACCGTACGTTCAAGAACATGACGCCGGAGGATTGGCAGCGCGTCGTGGACGTCAACCTCGGCGGGATGTACAACTGCACGCATCAGTTCTTCGAGGACATCGTCGACGCCGACTGTGGCCGACTGATCAACATCTCGAGCGTCGTCGGCCAGCAGGGCAACTACGGACAGGCCAACTACGCCACCACCAAGAGCGGGATGTTCGGGTTCACCCGGACGATCGCGCTCGAACTCGCCCGCACCGGATCGACAGCGAATTGTGTCGCCCCCGGATTCGTCAGAACCGACATGCTCGACGAGGTTTCCGACCACGTACAGGAGCAGATCCTCGAACGAATCCCGCTCGAACGATTCGCCGAGGTCGACGACATCACCGGCATCGTCCGGTTCGTCGCGAGCGAGGACTCGGGCTACATGACCGGCCAGATCCTCGCCGTCAACGGCGGGATGGAGTGGTAACGTGGCGACCGAAGACCCCGCCGACGCCACCGATGCCGACGCGGGCCCCGCCACCGACGAATCGCCGCTCGAAGAGCTCCGACGACGGCGGGAAGCGGCGGAGCTCGGTGGCGGCGAGGACCGGATCGAGGCCCAGCACGAGAAGGGGAAGAAAACCGCCCGCGAGCGGATCGACTACTTCCTCGACGACGGGAGCTTCGTGGAGTTCGACGCGTTCGTCGAACACCAGTCGACGAACTTCGACATGGAGGAACGGAAGTACGCCGGCGACGGCGTCGTGACGGGCTACGGCGAGGTCGACGGCCGCACGGTCTTCGTCTTCGCCCACGACTTCACCGTTCTCGGTGGGTCGGTCGGCGAGGCGGTCGGTGAGAAGGTCTGTAAGGTGATGGACCGGGCGATCGACAACGGGGTGCCCATCGTCGGTCTCAACGACTCGGCGGGCGCGCGGATCCAGGAGGGGATCGATTCGCTCGTCGGCTTCGCGAAGATCTTCCGGCGGAACACGGAGGCCAGTGGCCTGATCCCTCAGATATCCGGGATCATGGGGCCGTGTGCGGGCGGGGCGACCTACTCGCCCGCGCTGACGGATTTCACGGTGATGGTCGAGGACACCTCCCACATGATGATCACGGGCCCCGACGTGATCGAGACCGTCACCGGCGAGGAGATCTCGATGGCGGAACTCGGTGGCGCGAAGACCCACGCGGCCGAGAGCGGGGTCGCCCACCGAACGGCGGCGAGCGAGGAGGACGCGCTCGACGACATCAAACGGCTCCTCTCGTATCTCCCGCAGAACAACGTCGAGGACCCCCCGAAGGTGGACTCGTGGGACGACCCTCACCGTCGATGTGAGGTGGGCGACGTGGTCCCGAACGAACCCCGAAAACCCTACGACGTGACGACGGTGCTCGACGGCGTGGTCGACGAGGGCTCGCTGTTCGAGGTCCACGGCGACTTCGCGCGCAACATCGTCACCGGCTTCGCGCGGATGGACGGCCAACCGGTCGGGATCGTCGCGAACCAGCCGCGCGTGAACGCCGGCACGCTCGACATCGAGGCGAGCCAGAAGGGCGCGCGGTTCGTCCGGTTCTGTGATTCGTTCAACCTCCCGATCCTGACCTTCGTCGACGTGCCGGGGTTCATGCCCGGCACCGAACAGGAGCACAACGGCATCATCCGCCACGGCGCGAAGCTGATCTACGCCTACGCCGAGGCCACGGTACCGTTGTGTACCGTTATCCTCCGGAAGGCCTACGGCGGGGCCTACATCGTAATGGGCTCGAAGTTCCTGGGGGCGGACACCAACTACGCCTGGCCGGGTGCGGAGACCGCGGTGCTGGGGCCGCGGGGCGCGGTCAACATCCTCTACGCCGACGAGATCGAGGCCGCCGACAACCCCGACGAGCGCCGCCAGGAACTCATGGACGAGTTCCGCGAGGAGTTCGCCAACCCCTACTCGGCCGCGAAACGGGGCTACGTCGACGACGTGATCGAACCGGGCACGACCCGCGAGCGCCTGATCCGCGACCTGGGCGTGCTCGACCGCAAACGAACCGACTCCCCGCCGAAGGACCACGGCAACGTCCAGCTCTGATGAGCGACGCAGCATCCAGCCCGCACGAGGCTGAGCGGGCCGACGACCGAGCGAGCGAAACGGCGCTGCCCGACGACGCGGCGCTCTCGATACCCGACACCGCGAGCCGTGGCGAGGCCGCCGCGATCGCCGCCGCGGTCGGGGCGCACCTCCGCGACCGCGCCGCGGCCGCCGAGGCCGCGACCGACGGCGCATCGAGCGAGTGCGACCGCTGGAAGCTCTGTGACCGGCTGGGCTGTCGCGATCCGCCGCGCGCGACCAGTCATGGCGAGGAGTGGAAGGTAGCGGGGCGGGTCCGACGGTAGACGGAAACGCCGAAACACCCATGTCGGTGCCGGGTGTGGTGGTGGGCCATGAGCACGACCGTCGCGGTCATCGGGGCGTCGATGACTCAGTTCGGCCAGCGTGACGCGTGGGTCCGTGACCTGCTCGCCGAGGCGGGGGCGGCCTGCCTCGACGACACCGGCGTCTCACCCGACGCCGTCGAGCACTGCTACGTCTCGAACATGGCCTCGGGGGAGTTCGAGGGGCAAACCGGAGTACCGAACGCGCTGGCCCACGACCTGAACTGTCTGCCGGCCTACACCCAGCGGGTCGACCAGACGTCCTCTTCAGGTGGGGCGGGTATCTACGCCGCCTGGCAGTCGGTGGCCGCGGGCGCGAGCGACATGACCCTCCTCGTCGGCGGCGAGAAGATGACCCATCGCACGACGCCGGAAGCGACGGACGTCATCGCCTCGATCACCCATCCCGTCGAGTACAAACACGGCGTCACCCTCCCGAGTTTCGCGGGTCTCACCGCGCGGCTCTACCTCGACACCTACGACGCGCCGCGCGAGAGCCTCGGGAAGGTCGCGGTGAAGAATCACAGGAACGGCGTCGACAACCCGCACGCCCAGTTCCGGAAGGAGGTCGACCTGGAGACGGTGCTGGAGAGCCCGATGGTCGCCGACCCGCTCCGGCTCTACGACTTCTGTCCCATCACCGACGGAAGCGCGGCGCTGCTGTTCTGCCCCGAGTCGGTCGCGCGGGAGTACACCGACGACTACGCCGTGATATCGGGCATCGGCGGCGCGACGGACACCCACGTGGTCCACGAGCGCGCCGACCCCACCACGATGGGGGGCGTCGTCGAATCCGGCGCGACGGCCTACGAGATGAGCGGTCACGGACCCGACGACGTCGACGTCGCCGAGCTCCACGACATGTTCACGATCCTCGAATTCCTCCAGATGGAGGGGCTGGATTTCGCCGACCAGGGCGAGGCCTGGAAAGCGATCGAGGCGGGGACGACCGAACGAGACGGCGACCTCCCGGTCAACACCTCCGGCGGGCTGAAGTCGAAGGGCCACCCGCTCGGCGCGAGCGGGGTGGCACAAGGGTATGAGATCTACAAGCAGGTCCTCGGCGACGCGGGGCCGCGGCAGGTGNAGATGTGTATAAGAGACAGGGTTCGGCAACTGTGTCATCACCACGATCATGGAGGCGGGCGCATGAGCGAGCGCGACGACGCCCCCGAGACGGATTCGGCACACACGATGGCGGCCGCGCGGTACGCCGACGGCTCGCTGACGTACCCCCCGCACCCGATCGGCCCGGACGGCAGCGAGCCCGTCGAAACCGTCGACCTGAGCGAGCACACCGCCCGAGTCGTGACCTGGACCACCAGCACCGCGCCGCCGCCCGGCGTCTCGGGGCCGAACCACCTCGCGATCGTCGAGTTCGACGTCGACGGGGAGTCGGTGCGCGCGCTCGGCCAGCTCACGACCGACGACGTCGAGATCGGTGACGAGGTGACACCAGTCTACGCTACGGACCTCCGCGACCCCGAGGCCGGGATCCGCGAACCGGACAGCCAGGACTGGGACGGCTACCGGTTCGAACCCGTCTGAACCCCCGCGACGGCCGGATCGGGAGGTGAACCGTCCGGCGGTGCGGGAGCGGTTGGAATGCGGTGGCGCGCGCTCGCGGTCGTGTGCGAACGAAGTGAGCACCGAGCGCGGACACTGTGCGAGGTCTGCACGAGCAACGCGAGTGCAGGCTTGGCAGAGCGAAGCTCTACCAGTGGATGAACGATGCGAGGGCGAAGCCCGAGCGGAGTGAATCGGCTGGGGAGGTGTGTGGCCGGTGCGGTTTGCGGTTCTCAGTTGTGTCGGGTGAGAGTTCGGTACCCCTTCGAACGGGGAACATCCACCCTCGACCGAAAACGGGGATAGCTAATTGGTTCTCTTTGTCTACTGGTCCTCGTCGTTTCCGTCGGTTCCGTCGTACCCCTCGCTCTTGTCGTTCCCCTTGTTTTCGCCGTTTTCCTCGTCGATCGCGTCGTGGATCGAATCCAGTTCGGCGTCCACGTCGATAGTGACGCTCTCGTCATCATCCGGGTCGGGGTCGTCCTCGGCAGCCCACGGGTCGCGGTCCGTGTCGTCCCGTCCATCTCGACTATCGCGGGCGGGCGACCCACGGCCCGACCCCGACCGGTGCTCGGTCTCGCGGAGGCGGTCGTCGATCTCGGCGCGGAGCGCGCGGGCGTCGTCGAGGAGGGTTCTGGCCTCGGGGTTCTCGGGGCGACCTTCGAGCGCGCCCTGGAGGTCGACGAGCGTGTCGTCGAGGCTGTCGAGCGCGCCGCGACTGAGGGTTTCGGTGCGTGCGCGCGCCTCGTGGCTCCGGCCCCGGACCTCGTCGCCGGCGCGCGCGAGCCGGAGCGCGCCCTGGAACGCTTCGAGCGCGCGGATGTTGGCCTCGAGGATCGCTATCACGGCGGGTATCGCGAGTTCGTCGGTGAACCGAAGGACCTCGCCCGGCGTCGGCGGTCGCGGGAGGCCGAGCGGGCCGCGCGGCGGCTCGGACGCGCGGTCGAGTTCGTCGCGGAGGTCGGCGAGCGTCGTCGAGAGATCCCCGGCGAGGCGTTCCATCTCGCGGTCGCGGTCGGCGTCGGTCATACGTCCCGTTGGCGTCGCACGGCAAAAAGACCGGGGCGCGACGGTCGATTCGGCGGCGAGGCGCGAGCACTCGGTCCGAAGGATCCACACGAACGTACACTGATAACATTTATCACAGTGTGGGTTCTCGTGACGGTATCGACATGGAACCCATCGCTGCCCGCCCGAAAACGAGATGAGCACCACACCACACGAATCGGCCGGTAGCACCGATTCGACCGACTCGACCGCCGACCCGCCCGCGCTCACCGAACGCATCGTCGCCTTCGAACGCGAGGACGACGCGGTCGTCCTCTACGACGAGCGCGAACACACCGCGTGGCTCCGATCGAGCGGCGCGGTCACCGTCACCGACGCTCGATAACCGACGGTTTCCTCGCCGCTCTTTCCGTGCCGTCCACCCGAGAACCCGAGCGGTCGCTACCCGTGTGTCACGACCGGCAGAAGAATCGACCTCCCGAGATCACGACTCGACGGCCCGCCGCCAGGACCCGAGCCACTTTCGGAGGGTTCCGAGCCCGGGTCGCCCGTCGCGAACCCAGACCGCGAGCGCGAGGACGACGAGCGCGAACTGGAACCACGCGTACGCCGTGAGCTCCATCGTGGCGAACCGTTCGAGGAAGCCGATCCCCGGTTCGGGGGTCGGGAGCGGGAGCAGCGGCCAGCCGAGGTAGGCCAGGTCCCGGAGGTCGCCGGCGAGCAACGGGGCGATCGCGTCGGTCGCGAGGTGGGTCGCGTAGCCGACGGCGAACGCGACCGCCAGCCGGCTTCGGTCCCGACGACGCGCGACCAGCCAGACGAGCCCACAGACCACGAGCGCGGTGAGCGAGGAGTGGGCCAGCGACCGCCCGCTCGGGAGGACGCCGAACGACCACGCGAGCGGTTTGTCCACCAGGTCCGGAAACTGGGTGCCGAAGACGGCGGCGAGCGCGGCCTCGCCGGTCGGCGGTCGGTCGGTCCGCCGGCGTGCGAGACCGGTGTAGACGAGATAGCCGACGGCGAGGTGTCCCCACGGCCACATTGGGTCGGCTACTCGACTGGCGGACTTACGGGCTTCGAACCGACGGCGGGCGGGACCGGCCCGCGAATGGTCGCGATTTATGGTTCCGGTTCGCCTCGCGTCGAGTATGGCCACCGTCCTGCTCGCCCACGAGAAGTTCCCCCACCGCGCGAAGACCGCCGTCAGCATCCTCCGCTACGCCGACGACGACGTAGTCGCGGTGCTCGACCGCGCGAACGCCGGCCGGTCGGTCCACGACTTCCTGCCCGACGTCCAGAACGCGCCGATCGTTTCGGGGATGGACGAGGTCGAGGCCTGCGACGAACTGATCATTGGGATCGCGCCGATCGGCGGCGGCTTCGAGGACTCCTGGCGTGCGGACGTCAGGACGGCGCTCGAACGCGGCTGTGACGTCACCGCGGGCCTTCACTCCTTCCTCAACGACGACGAGGAGTTCCGGGAGCTCGCCGACGAACACGGCTGTGAGCTCACGGACGTCCGGAACCCGCCCGACGACCTCGGCGTGAGCGAGGGGCGCGCGGGCGAGGTCGACGCCGAGGTGATCCTCACCGTGGGCACCGACTGCTCGGTGGGGAAGATGACGGTCGCGCGCGAACTCTACGAAGCCGCCCGCGAGCGCGGCGAGGACGCGGCGTTCGTCCCGACGGGACAGACCGGGATCATGATCGAGGGCTGGGGGAACCCGATCGACCGCGTGGTGAGCGACTTCACCGCGGGCGCGGTCGAGGAGATGGTGCTCGAACGCGGCGACCACGACTACCTCTTCGTCGAGGGACAGGCCTCGATCGTCCACCCGGCCTACTCCGCGGTGACCTGCGGGATCCTCCACGGCGCGATGCCCGACGAGCTCGTGCTCTGTCACGAGGCGGGCCGCGAGACGATCCACGGCTACGAGCACATCGAGATCCCGCCGTTGCCGACCTACGTCGAACGCTACGAGTCGTTCGCCGAACCCGTCCACGAGACCGAGGTCGTCGCGGGCGCGCTCAACACCCGGAGCCTCGAAACCGACGAGGGGGCCCGGAGCGCCGTCGGAGCCTACACCGAAGCCCTCGACGTCCCAGCAACCGACCTCCTCCGGTTCGGCCCGGAGGGGGTGCTGGAGGCGGTGCTGTGAGCCTCGAAACAGGGTTCGAGCGGCGCTCGCTCGACCTCGCGAACGCGTTCACCATCGCGCGCGGCACCCAGGAGGTCGCCGAGAACGTGGTCGTTCGGGTCTCGGACGGCGAGCACACCGGCATCGGCGGGGCCGCCCCCTCACGACACTACGGCGAGACCGCCGACACGGTCGAGACCGTGCTGCCGGAGCTGCTCGCGGTCGTCGAGGAGGTCGACGACCCCCACGCCCTCGCGCGCGTCGAGCGCCGGCTCCGCGAAGTCGTCACCCGGAACCCCGCCGCACGGTGTGCGGTGTCGATAGCGCTCCACGACCTCGTCGCGAAACGCCTCGACCTCCCGCTGTATCGCTACTGGGGCCTCGATCCCGCGGGAACCGTGCCGACCTCGTTCACGGTCGGCCTCGACACGTTGGAGCGGATCGCGGAGAAGACGCGGAGCGCCGTCGAAGCGGGCTACCCGGTTCTGAAGGTCAAACTCGGTACCGACCGCGACCGCGCGGTCGTCGAGACGGTGCGCGAGGCCGCCCCCGACGCGCGGATCCGCGTCGATGCCAACGAGGCCTGGACCCCGCACGAAGCGGTCCGGAAGATCGAGACCTGTCGGGAGTTCGGGGTGGAGTTCGTCGAACAGCCCGTCCCCGCCGAGAACCCGTCGGGGCTCGAATACGTCCACGAGCGCGCCGCCCTCCCGATCGCCGCCGACGAGTCCTGTGTGACGCTCGCGGACGTGCCCGAACTCGTCGGGCGGGCCGACATCGCCAACATCAAACTCATGAAGTGTGGCGGGCTGCGGACGGCGCGCCGGATGATCCACACGGCGCACGCGAACGGCCTCGACGTCATGCTCGGCTGTATGGTCGAATCCAACGCCGCGATCGCCGGGGCCCACCACCTCGTCCCCGAGGTCGAGTACGCCGACCTCGACGGCTCGCTGTTGCTCGCGAACGATCCCTACGACGGTGTCCCGATATCCGCGGGCGGGATCGACCTCGCGAGCCTCGACCGTGCGGGGACGGGCGCGCGTCTCTCGACCGATCGCGGTCCGTAGTATTATATAAGGGTAGTGGGTATCGTTGGGTATGGCACTCGAAACCGTCGTGCTGGCGGTCGGACCGGGCGACGCCGAACGTATCGACGAACTCGCCGGGACCACGATCGACATCGTGGGGTCGTCGGGCGCATCGGTCGTGCTCGGGCACGTCTTCACCGAGGACGAGTACGCGAACACCGTCGAGAGTCTGGGGTTCGACGCCGGCGGCGAGGTGACCCCGAACCGGGTCGCGGCGCGCCACGCCACGATCCGCGACCTCGCCGACCGGCTCGACGCCGCGGGCATCGACTACTCCGTCGGCGGGGCGGTCGGCAACCACGGCGACAGCATCATCGGGCTCGCCGAGGAGGCCGACGCCGACCTCGTGGTCGTCGGTGGGCGACAGCGCTCGCCGACCGGCAAGGCGGTGTTCGGCTCGACGGCCCAGAAGGTGATGCTCTCGGCCCCGTGTCCGGTGACGTTCGTCCGGGCCGACACCGAGTAGCGCGGTCGGTTCGCGACCGCGGTCATCGAACGTGAGGATCGGCGGTCTGACGGCGTTCCTGTTCGCTCGATAGGCTTTTCAGTCGCTCCGATCCGGTATCAGAACGGTATTCTTACGGTCACGGTGTGGATAGGAGTGCTATGTCCTCCACGTCCCCGAAGATAGGGATCATCGGTCTCGGGAACATCGGTCGTTTTCACGCCGATAGACTCGTCGACCACGGGGCCGATATCGTCGGCGGGGTCGACATCAACCCCGACGCCCGCACCGCCTTCGCCGACGCCTACGCCACGAGCGCCTACGAGGAGCCCGACGAACTG
The DNA here is from genome assembly GCF_000336675.1 of Halococcus hamelinensis 100A6. NCBI lineage: Archaea > Methanobacteriati > Methanobacteriota > Halobacteria > Halobacteriales > Halococcaceae > Halococcus > Halococcus hamelinensis. The sequence continues at coordinate 79,252 of NZ_AOMB01000040.1, forward strand.
TTCGCCGAGGCCGAGGGGGTCGTGGTCGGCACGCCGAACCGATACCACGAGGAGTACGCCACGATGGCGCTGGAGTCGAACACCGACGTGTTGCTCGAAAAGCCGCTCGCCCACACCATCGAGAGCGCGGAGGCGATCGCCGAGGCCGCCGCCGACAGCGAGGCGTTCGTGATGACGGGCTTCGAGAACCGCTTCGCGAACTCCGTCGAGGTGCTGAAGGGTTTCCAGCGCGACGGCCGGTTCGGCACCGCCCACCACGTCGAGGCCAACTACATCCGCCGGCGGGGGATCCCGGGTCGGGGGTCGTGGTTCACGAGCCAGGCCTCCTCGGGTGGTGGGTCGCTGATCGACATCGGCGTCCACGCCATCGACCTCGCGCTCTACTTCCTGGATTTCCCCGAGGTGGTGGAGGTCTCGGCCACCACGCGCTCCTCGTTCGGGTCGCGCGAGGACTACGCCTACATCGACATGTTCGGCGAGGACCTCGGCCCGGGCGAGTTCGACGTCGACGACTCCGTGACCGCGTTCATCCGGTGTGCGAACGGCGCGACCGTCTCGCTCGAAGCCGCGTGGGCCACCAACCGCCCCACGAACCACGAGTTCATGCTCCGTGGCAGCGACGCCGGGGCGTGCTTCGACCGGAGCGAGGACTCGCTCAGGATCTACGAGAGCGGGAAGAAGGGGACCGACCACCTCGCGGACACCGACATCACCACCCGGACGAACGACTCGATGGCGGCCGAACAGGCGGCGTTCCTGGAGGCCGTCGAGAGCGGGACCCCGCCCGAGATGAACACGCTCGAACAGGGGATGGTGGTCCAGCGCGTCATCGACGCGATCTATCGCTCCTCGGAGAACGGCCGGGCGATCCGGCTCGACGGCACGAGCCACGACGCCGCCGTCGAGCTCGACTGACGCCGGTCCCGTCCGTCGGACCGAACGAGCGCGGCGATACCCAACGGTTTTCCGCCCCACGATGGTAGCCTTCCCAACAAGATGAACTCGGTAGAGATAGCGCTCAGACTGGTCGGCGGGGGGGCGTTGATCCTCGCGAACGGCTTCTTCGTCGCGATCGAGTTCGGTCTCACGCGTGCGCGGCAGTACTCCGAGTCGGAGTTCGTCGAACCCGGCGACACCGGGCTCGAACGGGCGTGGGCGATGACCGAGGAGCTCGAGATCTACCTCACGGGCTGTCAGGTCGGGATCACCGCCGCGAGCATCTCGCTCGGGATCGTGGCCGAACCCGCGCTCGCGGCGATCCTCGAACCCGTCTTCGGCGGCACCCTGCTCGCCTCGCTCGGCGCGGGCGCGTTGCTCGCCTTCCTCGTTGTCAATCTCGTCCACGTGGTCTACGGCGAGCAGACGCCGACGTATCTCGGGGTCGAGCGCTCGAAGCAGGTGTGTCGGTACGGCGCGACCCCGCTGTACTGGTTCACGCGGGTTATCCGGCCGATCCTCAACCTCGGTGACGCGGTCGCGAAGTGGACGCTGGGGCTGTTCGGCGTGGAGATGACCGGTGCGTGGCTCGAAGCCGAGGCCGACGTGATCGAGGGGCGTGCGGACCTCCATCGACGCCTGGGGTCGGTGCTTGACGAGAGCGAGCTCCCCGAGGAACGCCGTGAGGAGGTGATGAACGCGCTCGCGGTCGGGGAGATACCCGTAGCGGACGTCATGGTGCCCCGCGAGGCGGTCGCCGGGCTCTCGACCGAGAACACGCCCGCCGAGAACCTCGCGGTCGTCGAGGAGAACCCCTACCTCCGATTCCCGCTGTTCGGACCCGACGAGGAGTATCTGGGGGTGGTCTACCTCGCGGCGGTCACGAACCGATTCGAGGCGTTCCGGAACGGCGAGGTCGACATCGAGGCGCTGGCGACCGCGCCGATGACGCTACCGGTCGACGAGGAGGTCAGCGACGCGATCGACCGATTCCAGGCGGAGAATCAGGAACTCGCGCTGGTCGAGGCGGACGGCGAGCTCGTCGGGCTGCTCACCGTCACCGACGCCTTCGAGGAGGTCATGGGCGACCTCGACGACCCGATCGACGACTACCAACCGGACCGACGACCGACGAGCGGTCGTGGTCCCGACTCGTCGGGGGACCCGGCATGAATCGGCCGTGTAGCCAGGACGTTCGGCGGGTTCGAGGCGTCCACACGACGGCCGCAATGGAGGGCCGGCGATGAACGCGGTCGAGATCGGCGTCCGGCTGCTGGTCGGGGTCGGGTTGATCCTCACGAACGGCTTCTTCGTCACGATCGAGTTCGCGCTGACCCGAGCCCAGCAGTACGCGAAAGAGGAGTTCGTCGAGCCGGGGAACCGTGGTCTCGAACGGGCGTGGGAGATGACCCAGAACCTCGAGATCTACCTCACGGGCTGTCAGATCGGGATCACGGCGTCCAGCATCGCGGTCGGGATCGTGGCCGAACCCGCGCTCGCGGCGCTGTTCGAGCCGGTGTTCGGCGGCACCGTGCTCGCCTCGCTCGGTGCGGGGGCGATCGTCGCGTGGCTGATCATCAACCTGTTGCACCTCACGCACGGCGAGCAGGCCCCGACGTATCTCGGGGTCGAGCGCGCGAAACAGGTGTCCCGATACGGTGCCACCCCGCTGTACTGGTTCACCAAGCTCATCTGGCCGCTGCTCCGGATCGGCGACGTCTTCGCCAAGTGGACGCTTGGGCTGTTCGGCGTGGAGATGACCGGTGCGTGGCTCGAATCCGACGACGACGAGGACGTCGAGGGTCGGGCGGACCTCCACAGACACATCGAATCGGTGCTCGACGAGAGCGACCTCGCCGGCGAGCGACGTGAGGAGGTGCTGAACGCGCTGGTCGCGGGCGATATGTCGATCCGGGGGGTCATGGTGCCCCGCGAGGAGGTCGTCGCGTTCTCGACGGCGAACACGCCCGCCGAGAACCTCGCGATCCTCGAAGAACACTCCCACTCGCGGTATCCGGTGGTCGGCGAGGGCCTCGATGAGTTCGTCGGGGTCGTCTACCTCCCGACGATCGCGAGCCGGTACGACGACCTCGCGAACGGTGCGGTCTCCATCGAGGACCTCGCCGCCCCGCCGATGACGCTGCCGGCCGACGAGGAGGTCAGCGACGCGATCGACCGGTTCCAGGCGGAGAATCAGGAACTCGCGCTGGTCGAGGAGGACGGCGAGGTCGTCGGGCTGTTCACCGCCACCGACGCCTTCGAGGAAGTCATGGGCGAACTCGACGACCCCTTCGACGAGGCGGTACGGCGCGACCGCCGTCGCGGCCAGGGGTCGCCCACGTGAGCCGGCGGCGGTGAGCCCCGGACACCGGTGTGGGACCTGAAGCTTTATTCGTCCGCCCGGAGAGGTCCCCTGTATGCAGATCGGCGTCCTCACCGTTCCGTTCGGCGGCCAGTCGCTCGACGAGACCTGCTCGTACCTCGCGGACCTCGGCGTCGAGCGGGTCGAACTCGGCTGTGGCGGCAGTCCCGGCGACGACCACCTCCCGCGCGAGGAGTACCTCGACGACGACGACGCACAGGCGGACCTCCACGCGCTCCTCGACGAGCACGGGCTGGAGGTCAGCGCGCTCGCGACCCACAACAACCCGATCCACCCGGTCGACGACCACGCCGCGGAAGCCGACACCGAGCTCCGCGAGGCGATCGAACTCGCCGACCAGCTCGGCGTCGACACCGTCACCACCTTCTCGGGGCTGCCGGGCGGCAGCCCGAACGACGAGGTCCCGAACTGGATCACCGCGCCGTGGCCCACCGAACACAAGGAGGCCCACGACTACCAGTGGGAGGTCGCCGAGGAGTACTGGAGCGAGATCGCCGACGTCGCCGACGACCACGGCGTGAACGTCGGCATCGAGATGCACCCGAACATGCTGGTCTACGAACCCTCGGGGATGCGGCGGCTCCACGAAGCGGCCGGCGACCGGATCGGCGCGAACTTCGACCCCTCACACCTCTACTGGCAGGGTATCGACATCGCCGAGGCGATCCGGTATCTCGGCGACGCGATCCACCACGTCCACGCGAAGGACACCAAAGTCTACGAACCCAAATCGAAGGTGAAGGGCGTGCTCGACACCACCCCGTACACCGAGGAGGCCGACCGCTCGTGGCTCTTCAGAAGCGTCGGCTACGGCCACGGCGAGTCCCACTGGAAGGACGTCGTCTCGACCCTGCGGATGGTGGGCTACGACGGCGCGCTCTCGATCGAACACGAGGACTCGCTGACGAGTTCGCGCGAGGGACTGGAGAAGGCGGTCGACATGCTCTCGCGGGCGGTCTTCGAGACCACGCCCGGCGACGCCTACTGGGCTGAGTAGAACCGTACTACCGTTTTCCTGTATCTTCCACGTGTGAGCCGTCAGTCAGCGCTGTCCGGCTGATCCGAGGTGAACGCGTCACGGGTGTTCGTGGCAGTGTGGCCGAGGAGGTCCCGCAAGCTCTCGCGCCGCTTGGCGAACAGCGCGAGGCCGAGCACGACGTAGACGGCCGTGTAGACGTAGAGGATCTGGATGCTGATCTGGGTCGCGGCCGGCTCGGCGATCGTTCGGATGACGTAGAACTCGGCGACGACCTGTGAAATGAACAGTACAAGCAGTGCGACCGCCTCGCGCACGCTGATCTCGAGGTTCGTGAGGATGGCGATGGCGAAGAGGCTCTGAGCGGCCGTGATCCAGATCTCGGCGGCCTGCTTCGAGTCGAACGGCAACGTTCCGATCGCGCCCGCGGAGATCGAGTAGACCACGGCGAGCGTCCCGATCAGGAGCGTCCACTGGTTGAGTTTCGAGGAGATCAGCGCGTTGAAGCCGGCGGTCGAGCGGGCCTTGTTCACGAGGTAGGCCACCACGACGAGTTCGGGGCTCTCGCTCGCGAGCGGAGCCACCCACTGGATCATGAAGAACTCGGGGACCCCGTACTGGAGGCCAACCTGTTCGAGTCCCTCCGCGAACGGGTGCACCGCGGTGAAGATTATCGCACCCGAGAAGGCGAACCCAACCAGGACGACCCCGATACGAGCCATCTTCGGGTAGGACTGGAAGTACGCCGGGACGCCGACGTTCTCCTCCGGCTCCTCGACGTCGCCGCGGATGATGACGAGGAGGTAGAACAGGTAGAGCCCGACGAGAAAGAGGGTGTCGACCGGGCCGATACCGCCACTCAGCGGGATGAGGAAGGCGAAGAGGGTCGCGACGAGCAAGAGGACGATCTCGAGGGCGATCTCGCGATCGAGGTTGACGACGTTGGCGAGGAAGCCGGAGCGCTCTTCCACTGCGGAGTCGTCGCCGCGGCCCGTTCGATAGATACTGAACAGCGCGATCCCCGACCAGCCGAGACCGATCAGGATCCGGTTCGCGCCGGTCATGTTCGCCACCGCGAGGTTGGCCGCCTGGGCCGACCCAGCCCCCGCTTGCCAGGCGTAGAGCGCGTCGACGGCGTACTCGGGGGCGACCGCGAGCACCGCGAGCACCGCGATGGCGAACGCCTGTGGGACGTCCTTCTCGGCGGTCTCGGCCGCCCACGCCAGCAGGAACGCCGCCCCGAGGATCCCGAGTCCGCCGACGGTCACCGCGAGGACCGGCAGGATGTTCTCGCCGGGGTGAACGGTTCCGTAGCCACCGTAGGAGAAGAACGTCACGATCCAGGGAACCGTGAGCAACAGCGCACCGGCGACGGCGACGAGAGGGTGACGAAACCGTTCGAGCATTGGCTCGGGAGTCGTGATCCAGGTATTTGTGTGCTGTTATCGGGGCGAACCGGGACCGGTCAGGTCCGGTCCCCGCCGGTGAGCGTGTGGGCGGTGGTTCGGAGCCCGGCCTCGACGGTGTCGGCCGCCGCCATCAGCGTCGTCCCGAGCACGCTCATGACGAGGACGTAGCCGACGGCGAACGCCGGGATCGTCTCGCTCAGCACGGGGCTGCCCGACTGCGAGGCGACGAGCGCCGCGATGATCAGCGAGAACTCGCCGCGGGTCACCAGCCCGCAGCCGACCCGGACCGAGCGGCGCGTGTCGAGACCGTAGAGCCGACCGCCGAGGTAGCCCGAGAGGAACTTCGTCGGCGTCGTGAGGACGACCGCGACGGCGAGCACGCCGACGACGCCGACCACCGCTCGCGGGTCGGTGGTCAGTCCGATCCAGAAGAAGAAGACGGCCGCGAAGACGTCCCGGAGCGGGATCAGCCGCTCCTCGATGCGCTCGACGTGGTCGGTCGAGCTGAACCCCATCCCGACGAAGAAGGCCGCGACCGCCTCGCTCGCGCCGACCGCGAGCGCGCCGCCGGCGATCAGGACGGTGACCGCGACCGTCCGGAGCACGAACTGCTCGTCCGAGCGAACGCCGAGATACCGCTCGAAGAGCGCTTCGCCGAAGGCGACCAGCGCGACCAGCGCGAGGAGGAACCCCGCGACGACGGCGATCCCGGTCGCGGCCGTCGCGAGGTCGCCGCCGCCGGTCAGGGCGGCCGCGAGCGCCGCGAGGTAGACCGCGATCACGAGGTCCTCGAAGACAAGCGTGCCGAGGATGGGCCCGCTCTCGGCGTTCGCGATCCAGCCGAGGTCGATGAGCGACTTCGTGATCACGGCGCTGGAGGAGATGTAGACGACCCCGCCGAGCACCACCGCTTCGAGGGGTGTCCAGCCGAGCACGAGCCCGATGCCGACCCCGACCGGGAAGTTGACCCCGAGGTCGACCAGCCCCGCCTTCACCATCCGGTCGCCGCTCTCGAGGAGCTGGTCGATCGAGAACTCGAGGCCGAGGAAGAACAGGAGGAAGACGATCCCGAGCTCGCCCGCGACGGTGATCACCTCGTTGTCGCCGAGCGAGGGGAGCCCGACCGCCCCGAGGGTGTAGGGGTTGACCGCGAGCCCCGCGAGGACGTAGAAGGGGATCACCGACTGGTCGAGCGCCCGCGCGAGCGCGCCGCCGAGCGCGATGGCGGCGAACATCACGCCGAGTTCGAGCAGCAGCGTTCCCGCCATTCAGCGCCCGTCTTCGTCGTCCGTGTCCCCGGCGACGAGGTCGTCGAGGCGACGACAGGCCGTCTGTGACCCGAGCACGACGAGGGTGTCGTCCGGCTCGATCCGGGTCTCGGGTCCCGGGTTCGTGATGGTCTCCTCGCCGCGCTGGACGGCGACCACGGAGACGCCGAGCTCCTGCCGGAGGCGCGTCTCGGCGAGGGTGCCGCCGACGAGCGACGACCCCGGCTGGACCTGCGCCCACTCGATGAGGGTGTCGTCCGAGAGCACCGTGTCGATCGTCTCGGTGCGGATCGGCTGGAAGTACGCCCCTTCGAGGATGGTGCCGACCTGGCGGGCGAGCCGGTCCGACACCTCGAAGAGCTTCTCGGCGTCCGCGTCGGGTGATTCCCGGACGAACAGCTCGCGCCGGCCCGTGTTGTGGATGACGATCACCAGCCGCCGTTCGTCGTCGAGTTCGACCTCGAACTTCTTGCCGACGCCCGGGAGGTCGGCCTCGTAGACGGTCATGGTAAACGTCGGTCCGGGGGCGACAAAACCTCCCGGGTCGCGAATCGTTCCTCGAAGCGCTCCGTTCGTCGACGGCCACACCACCCTCGTGGATCACCGTCCTGCCGGATCCCGATCCCTGGCCGTCGTCCGCTTCCGAGCGCGGAAGGTCGTTCGGCGCGGCTCTCGATGGCTGTCCCCCTCCGACTACCGCTAAACGTACTAAAAGATACACGTATGGCAATAGTTTTTACAATGGCGATAGCGGGTTCCGACAATGCCACGCAGCAAGGGGAAGATCCGGGGGATGGCAGGAGAGCTATCGGTGAACCGACGTTCGTACTTGAAACTCGCGGGTGCCGCGGCGGGGTCGGCGGGACTCCTGTCGGGGTCGGCGAGCGCGGCGTTCACGCGTCGGGGGATCCAGNATCCAGTTCAATCGGACCGTGAACATGGTCGAGGACGCGGGGTGCGACCCGTCGGGAAACGAACCCTGCGACGACCAGATCACCGCGGCGGCCGACGACTACACCCTGCTCGAGTTCCCGGAGGGTGAGTACAAGATCACCGAGAAGAACGCGGTTCTCGGCCACACCAACGTCGGCTTCGTCGGAACGGGCGATACGCGGTTCGTGGTTCCGGAGGACTTCAACGAGAAGGTCCTGGTGGTCGACCGGGGCGAGGGGGTGCTGTTCGAGGGTATCGACATCGACCAGCGGGCCGACGGAGCGACGCCCGCCCTCCACATCGCGGGCGACGACGACATCCGGGTCCACGACGTCGAACTCATCGGTCAGGGGATACACAGG